>JAEDNB010000080.1 GCA_016302725.1 Lentisphaeria bacterium | reverse complement strand
CCGATGACCTCCTGCATGCCATGCAGGCGCTCTAGCCAACTGAGCTAATGCCCCATTTTTGATTGTCGTCTTGTTTTTGGCGACGGCGCTTACTTTAAGTGCATTTTTCTGGTTTTCAAGCCGTCCCGGGCTTTTTTTTGAGAATTTCCCTGATTTTCTTCCTGAGGGATGGAGGCATGGGCAGGGGCTATATTTTCTCCATGTACAGGAAGTCATTGGGAATGGTAGTGTTACTGTCCGCGTTCCCCCTGTGGGGGGAGGTTTGGTATGTTCCCGGCTGGCTGCGTTGCCACGCCCCTCAGGGAGAGAGCATGGAGATGCTGCGCTCCCTTTTTCCGGAGGAGCAGGTGCGGTACTACGACTGGGAGGGGAATTCCCTGCATTGGGGCGCGAGTCTTCGCCAGGCGGATTTGACGGCCAGGAGGCTGGCGGACGAGGTGGAGCGACTTGCCCCGGAGGCACGAGGACGCCTGACCCTGGTGGGGCATTCCCTGGGAGGGAGGATTGTCACCCGGGTCCTGGCGGAGTTGTCCCGGCGTCATCTGGAGATTCGCCAGGGGGTTTTGCTTGGGGCGGCGATTCCCTACGACGACGATGACCTTTCGCAGATCAACTTGGCCTCCCGGGAACCTGTGCTGAATTTCATCAATCCGGACGATGTTCTATTGAAATATTGCTACGGTCCCTTTGGGGGGGAAGCCCATCCTGCCCTGGGGGCGAATGGGATTCTGGTCCCCCAGGAGAACTACCAGGAGCACGTGGTCTCTTCCGCCCTCCTGGCACGGGTGGACTTCCATCTTCCCGTCATGCATTTTTCCCTCATCAAGCGCATTGCCAACCACCATGCGAAGTTCTACCTTCATTGCTGGAAGGAATTGCTCCTGGGCACCAGCAAGGCGGAGGAACAACGGGTCGTCATCCCCCAGGAGCGCCTCAATCTCACCATCCCCACCCTGGGAGGGCACCTGCTCTGGAGCGAACTGGAAAGCTGCAACGGATGGCGCCTCCAGAAAAATCTCTTGACCGGCCACTGCCGTATTTTGGATGCCCAAAACACCCGACGCGCCTGGGGCAGGGAATCCACCATGCGGTCCGCCTTCCAAAAGGTCCGGCGACAACTGGAGCGACAAGGGAATCCCTAGGCCGCCCCTTCCCCCGCCCCTACCTTTGAGGCATTCCCGGAAGGAGAGGCCGGAAACGTCCGAAAATACCCCCCCCGCCGGACACGCAAAGAGGCCGCATCCATGCCCAGAAGAGAGCATGGGGCGGCCTATTCCTTTGTGCCCGCCGCAGCGCCTGGAGGGCGTTCCGGGGACCCGGTGGAAATGCGGCGGGGCCTCCCCCTGTCCCGCGCCGCCTGGGGCGTCGGCAGGGGGTTCCCTCGCCTCTTGGGCCTGGTTCCTATGCGGCGAAGACGCCGTGGACATCCTTGCCGAAGACGCCTTCGGCGGTCTGGACACGCACCACGACACCTTCTTCCTTGATATCGAAGGTCTCCAGGAGGGTGATTGCCTCGTTCTTGTCGGCAGCCCTGAAGCGGTAGACGCGGTTGATTTCCCCGTTCTTCATCCGCATGTCTTCCACCCCCAGGTTTTCCACGTGGAGGCCCATTTCCTTCAGCTTGTCCATGTCAGGGGTGAGCATGCTGACCTGGGGTTCGGAGGAGACCTTGAAGTAATTGGCGTAGGGGAGTTCGGGCCATGTCATGGAAGCCTCCCTCCAGCGGGCGTAATTGAGAGTCGTGCTGCCCACAAAGGCGACCGCCCCGTTCTGGTGTTCATAGCAGCCATAGCGCAGGTCATCCCGCTTGCTGACGATGTTCCCCTCCGCGTCCTCCTGGAGATAGGAAAGATGCAGGAGGGCATCCCGTGCGCTTTCCGCGTCAGGGAAGAGATAGGCGACGTATTTGAAATGGTCGGGGTCGGCGGCGGCGGCATCCCAGAAATCCTTCTGGAGTTTGCCCTTGCCCTCGTAGAATTTGGAGACATCCACCTCTTCCGCGTTCTTTCTGTAGTTGATACCCCAGAAGATGGCCAGGACAACCAGGATGATCACCACGGCGACAACGATGTAGAGAGTGAAGGAAGAGCCCTCCTCTTCCTCTTCGGCCTGTAGCCTCTGGGCCTCCCGTTCCTGGCGTTCCTGCTCCCGCTGGAGGCGGTTTTTCTCCTGCCGTGCCTCCTCCCTTTCCCGTTGCGCCAGGAGTTCGGCCTGTTTTTCCCGCTGGCTGATTTGCTCCTGGCGGCGGCGTTCGGCGAGATTCCGTTGCCGGAGCACCTCATTGGCGGAGGGATAGTTGCTGTCAGGGGAGACCAGGGCGCCATAGGCAGTCATCCTTCCCTGGGATTCCACCTCCTCCATCTGGCGGTCGAGGTTCTCCCGGTTCTCCTCGTAGTTTCTGCGGCGCAGCCTGTCCGCCAGGGCGCTTGCGCACTCCTGGACGAGTTCCTCGGGGGAGAGCCACTTTTCCAGGTAGAAGGTATATCCCAGCCTTTCGTTTTCCAGGAAATCCTCCGCATGCTGCCGGAGGGCATAGGCCTCCTGGTTTTCCTCGATGAACTTGGCACGCCCGATGGCGCTCTCCCGGGCATACTCGCTTTGCCACTGGGTCCGATACTTCCCGTTGGCGACGGGATCGAATTTGGCGATTTCCCCCTCCGGGCCGTCATTTCCGGGGATGCCCGTCATGTCCGAAAGGTTGTAGTAGGTCTTTCCCAAGGCAATCCGCCCCCCGTGCGTCCCGTTGTAGAAGCCCTCGATGCGCTCCGTCTTCTTGGGATTGGTGCGGATGCGGATGGTGACCCTCTGGCCCTTCCGATACAGGGGGAAGAGTTCCTGGGAGTGCGCCACCAACTCATCGTGGGAGTAGTTGGGATACTTTTCCTGGGCGTCTGCCCACAGGCGCTCCTCCACCTTCTTCAGGGTTTCCACCTCCGAGATGCAGGGGGTCTCCCCGCATTGGGCAAAGACGGCCTCCGAAGCCAGGAAGGCCTCCCGCACCCCCTGGGCCAACTGCTCCGCCGAGGCACGTCCCCCAAGGCGCTGGGCCTGTGCCCTCAACAGTTCCTGGAGCCGGGCGACACGGGCAGGAGACTGGGCGCCCGGCGGAATGGGGGTGACGGCCTCCTGGGCGAAAAGGGCAGAACCACACACCATGATGGCCACAAGGAAGGCAAGACGGAAAAACTTAATCATATGCGGTGACGGACGGGATGGATGGAATGGGATGCGATGCCAAGAAAACGGGATGGCGGCGACAGGACGCCGCCCCGCATTCCGGAGAATCTTCTATGCCCGCCCCCCAGGAACGCAAACGCCCTGGCTCCAGGGCGGCCTTCCTGCGGAGCGCCTACGCAACGCACCCGGAAAACGCCCAAAGCCTGCGCTTCGATGCAAAATCCTGAAGTTGCGGAATCGGGTTTCCTATAGTTTAGGAAAATTTTTAAAAAAATCATCCCCTCGCAAGGAAAAAAAAGGGATTTTACCCCCTTTTTTTTGCGGTGAGGGCAAAAGAGGCGGAGGGGAGGCGGGAGAGGCGCACCTTTTCCCCGCCGGGAGGACGGCGCCCGCCGCAGGGCGGAGAAGGCCCCCTGCCCTGCCCCTGGGGGCGAGGGGGAGCGGGGCTTTTGGGCTATCCGAGGCAGATTTGGGCCACGCAGCGGTTGAAGGCCTCCTGTCCCTTGAGGATGAGAATCTCCACCCGGAGGTAGTATGTGGGGAGAATGCCGGCGGGCAGTTCGGGCAGGCGCACGGCATCCTTCTCCGTGGTGACAATCAGTTCCGCCCCAGCCTTCCGGGCACTCCTGCCAAAGGCGGAGAGTTCTCCCTCGCGATACCGGTGGTGGTCGGCAAAGTGCTGCTGGTAGACGATGTCCGCCCCCAACTGGCGCAGGTATCGGTTGAAGCTTTCAGGGACGGCAATGGCGCTGAGGGAGGCGACCTTCTTTCCCCGCAGGAACGTCAACTCCTCCCGGGAGTCCCCCGTGACCTCCTGGAGATACTTGGGGACATGGTTGCACTCGATGATTTCCGCCAGGGGATTGTGCCGTTTCAGGAATTTCCTCAAGTGATGGAAGTCCCTCCCATCGGACTTGGTAAGGAAGATGTAGTCGGCACGGCGAAGGTTTTCGATGGGTTCCCGAAGCATTCCGCAGGGAAGCATCTCGTGATTGTGGAAGGGGTTGGTGGAGTCCACCAGGAGGATGTTGGTCCAGGGTCGAAGGCGGAGATACTGGAAGCCGTCGTCCAGGATCAAGGTGTCGGCCCCTTTGGAGATGGCATAGGTGCCTCCCTTGAAGCGGTTCTTGTCCACCACCACCATGGCTCCGGGCCGTTCCGGCGTCCCCAGGAGATTTTTTGCCAGCATGAAGGGTTCGTCCCCGGCCTGTCCGGAATCCAGGAGCACCCGGGAGCCGTCGGAGACCACCCGGGGCGGCACCACCTCGGGATTGCCGGAGAAGAGGCATTTCATGCGGTACCACCATGGGCGTGGCTTGCTCCGGTATCCCCGGGAGAGGATGGCCACCCGCTTTCCCCTGTCCGCCAGGGTCTTCGCCAGCAGTTCCACCACGGGTGTCTTCCCCGTCCCCCCCGTGGTGAGGTTTCCCACGCTGACCACGAAGCATCCGATGACATGCTGGCGGAGGATGCCCGCATTATAGAGGGCCAGCCGGAGCTGGACAGCGGAATGGTAGAGGCGGGACAGGCCGAAAAGGACCACGCGCAAATAGGCGGCGAAACCATCGCGGCGCTGTCCGTTGATGATTTCCACCACGTATTGCTCTAGTTTTTCCGACAGGTCCTGAAGTGACATGGGCTGGTGAAAGGCAACGATGGCTCAAGGAAAAGCCTCCTGGGCCAATTCTGCCAGATGGCGGCAGAACTGCCGGCGGCACTCCGACGGGACAGGGCACAGGGAGGCGATGTTGGCCACGGGGGAACGCACCGAGGCCACCCGGCTCCCCCCCGCAGGCTCCCCGGAGGGAGCCTTTGGACACAGGGCGCGCTCCAGGCGCGCAAGGTCCGCCGTGAAGGGGAGGCAGCCATGCAGGAGGGCGACGGGCCCGGAGAGGGCGAAGGCACTCCCGGAAATCTTCCAGGGGCCGTGCCAGACGCTGTAGCGGGAGCAGAAACGGGCATCCGCCACCCCGATGCGGCGAAGGGCCTCCACCACCAGGGACAGCACGCGCTCCGGGGAATACCGCTCCCTGGGAAGGAGGAAGGCGTAGTTCTGGTTGCCAGGGTCATGCCAGACCGTGCCGCCGCCCGAAACGCGCTTCAGCACGGGAACCCCTTCCTGGCGGCACCACTCCAAGTCGCACTCCCAGGCGGGGTCCTGGTTCCGGCCGCATTGGACACATTCCCCGTTGGTGTAGAAAAGAAGCCTGGGGCGGCGGTCAAAGGGACGCTGCCGGAAGAGCCTTTCCTCCCGGGCGGCATGTTCCAGCGGGTCGACGCCTTCCAGGTATTCCACAAGCATGGGGTCGTCCTCCGCCGGCGGGGTCAGCGGTCCAGTCGCCCCATGGCCTCCAGGAAGAGTTCCATCTGTTCCTCCGTGCCGATGGAGACACGAAGGAACTCCTCCACCCGGGGCAGGGAGAAATGGCGCACCAGGAATCCCTCCTGGCGCAGCGCCAGGAAGAGGTCTCTGGCCGGCCTTCGGGCGGGGTGCACAAGGAGGAAATTGGTCTGGGAAGGCAGTACGGTGGCCCCCTGGCGTTCCAGTGCCTGGGCAGTGCGGCGGCGGGTCTCCTTGACCCGGGCGACGCTCCTTTCCAGATATTCCTGGTCTTCCAGGGCAGCCACGCCCATGGCCTGGGCGAAGCGGTCCGTGTTGTAGGAGTCCTTCAACTTGTTCATTTCGGCGATCAGGGCGGCGTCGCCGAAGGCCAATCCCAGGCGGAGCCCCGCCAGGGAATAGCTCTTGGAGAAGGTGCGGGAAACCACCACATTGGGGAACTCACCCACCAGGTCCAGGCAGTTGTCCTCCGCAAAGTCCGCATACGCCTCGTCAATCCACACCACCCCGGGAAACTCCCGGCACAGTCGCCGAATGGCCTCCTTGGGGAAGGAGTTGCCCGTAGGGGCGTTGGGGCGGGCCAGCATGAGGAGCCGGGCCTCCCCCGCCTGCCGAAGCACATCGTCGGGGAGTTGGAAGTCGCCATCCAGGGCGATGGGGTGTCGCCGCGCCCCCTGCAGTTGTGCCAGCACGGGATAGAGGGAGTAGCTGGGCTCCGGATAGGCAAACCCCTCCCCCGCCGCCACGAAGGTGCGCAGGGCGATGGTCAGCAGGTCATCGGAGCCATTGCCGCAAAGGATGCACTCCCGGGGGAGGCCGTAAATCCGGCTGGCGCACTCCCGCAGGGGAAGCGCGGTGGGGTCGGGATAGAGGCGCAGGGACTCCCAGTCGAAGGCGCGGGCAGCCTCCCCCACCCGGGGCGAGGGGGGATAGGGATTTTCGTTGGTGTTCAGTTTGATGACAGTGCCGGAGAGCTGTTCGCCGGGAACGTATCCGGCAATGGCCTGGATGTCGGCACGGGCGTAGTTCTTGTTCATCGTCGTGGACGCCCCGGGATGGGCACCCCGGGGAAAGGGAGCAGGAGGAGGAAAGGGCCGCCAGGCGGAGGGGGAAGGCCTGGACGGAACAGTTAATATAAGTCTAGGCGTCAGGGAGGGGCTGGCGTTCAGGCCGGTTGCCGGAAGATGAAGTAGACCGCCCCCAGCACGCAGAACGCGGCCCACAGAAAGTTCCAGTTCCAGCGTTCACGCAGGAAAAAGAGGGCGAAGGGCACGAAAACCATCAGGGAGATGCACTCCTGGAGAATCTTCAGCTGGGCCACGCTGTACGCCCCCGCGCTGATCCGGTTTGCCGGAATGGCCAGGGAATACTCGAAGAAGGCAATGCACCAGGAGACCAGGAGGGCAATCCAAAGGGGGCGCCCCTTCAGGAAGCGCAGGTGCCCATACCAGGCAAAGCACATGATGAGGTTGGAGGCGCACAGGAGCAGCGCGGTCAGAAGAATCTTCGGCATGGCAGGCGGCGGATGGCGCCCTGGAGGCGTCAACACCTATTGTTGGGGAAGGGAAAAGAAGGGGAGTGCCTGGCGGAAAGGGGATTTCAGTAGTCCAGAAGGAGGCTTTGGCGGCGCAGGCACCAGCAATTGTAGCACACGGTGACGAAGAAGCAGGCGGGATGGCGTGTGCGCTGGCCGATGAAGAGTTCCAGGAGGGTGGTCTTGCCCCCCAGCCCCATGGGGCCGATTCCCAGTCCATTGGCGCGCTCCAGGAGGCGGCTCTCCAACTCCGCCAGGAGGGGTTCCGGGCTTCGCTGCCCGAAGGGGCGCAGGAGCTGGCGCTTGGCCTCCGCCGCCCCCCCCTCCCGGTCGCCGCCGATGCAAACCCCCAGGATGCCCGGGGAACAGCCCTTGCCCTGTGCCCGGTATACGGCGTCCAGAATGCACCGTTCCACGCCCGCCAGGTCACGTCCCGCCCCCAGGGAGGCGTCAGGGAGGGAATACTGGATGCCCATGTTCTCCGAGCCCCCTCCCTTCAGCAGGACCGTGACCCGGGCGCGGCGCCCCGCTTCCTCCGTCTCCTCCCAATGAAAGGAGGGACTCACATACCCCAGGTTGTTCCCCGTGTTCCGGCCAGTGAGGCTCTCCACGCAGTTCTGGCGAAGCAACCCCAGCCGCGTCGCCTCTACCACCGCCGCCCGCGCACACTCCTGGAACCGACGACGGGGGAAGTCCCCCGGCGCCTGGATGAAAAAGTGGATTGTCCCCGTGTCCTGGCAAAGGGGCAGCCGCCGCGCTGAAGCGAGTTCCCGATTCTCCAGGAGGGTCCCCAGCACCGACTCCGCCGCAGACCCAGGCTCCTCCGCCCCGCGCCCGCGCACCAGCGCCTCCGCTACCTCCGGGGGAAGCAAGGTGGAGGCACGGGTCAGTAAATCCAGGAGGCAAGGGGTGAAGTCAGTCATGGGAGGGCAAAGGGGAGTCAGGAGAGGAGGAACCGGCGGAAGGCGCAGAAGGCGCGGGGGAGGAGCCGGCGGAAGGCGCGGAAGGCGCAGAAGGCGCAGAAGGCGCGGAAGGTGCGGAGAGGCGCTGCACATATTCCGCCCATTCCAGGGGCAGCATGGTATTTTTCCTAGTGTTGCACTCCTTGCAGCAGGGAACCAGGTTCCCCTTCGTGCTCCTTCCCCCACGGGCAATGGGAACCAAATGGTCCATGGTCAACTCCCGGGGCGGGAAATGCCTCCCGCAATAATGGCATATCCCATTGCTGCGGCGGTTCTTCCACCAGGGGGAGGAACGCAGTTGCCGCGCCTTCTCCTTCTCCCGCCGGATAAACGCCCCGTCTGCCCGGAAATCATCCACGAAGGAAAAGCCCTCCTCCTCCCCCCAGAACGGCTCCGGGAAAGGCAAGGGGCTGGGCTGACGATGGTTGCGCTTATGGTCGGACATGGACGATGACAAGGATTGCCCTGGCAGGAAAGGCACGGGGGAAGAAAACGCCCCGGTAAAGACGGGGTAATCTATCCCGCCTCCCAAGGGCCGCCCCCGCAAAGGGACCATAACTTTGCCCCACCCCCACCCCATGGGAGCGGAAAAAACGATCCCACCCCACACAAGACTGGAATTGAGATTATAGTACCGCAAAATACGCGCCAGATTGCCCGACACAATTCCCCCAAAATGATTTCCGGGGGCGAAACGGTCTCGACTGGAAAGGCAGAAGGCGGGTTGCATGCGGAGGATGATCGTTGGCCTCCTTAATCATCGGTCAAAAAAGTAACTGCGAACACTCAGTACGCACTCGCGGCCTAGTCCGTGACGTCTCCTCCGGGATGCCTGATAACGGTTGAGGCGCAAGAATCAGGCTGGCCAGGGACCCCGGGCAGGCGGGGGTAACCAGCGAGAAAGAACAGCACGCTGCTTCCTTCGACGGACGCCCGTCTCCATAGCGGAGGATTAAGACCAAAGCACGGGATAAGCATGTAGAGGCTCGCACGACGTCTCTTCAGGACCGGGGTTCAACTCCCCGCGCCTCCACCACCCAACTAAATCACACGCCCG
>JAEDNB010000079.1 GCA_016302725.1 Lentisphaeria bacterium | reverse complement strand
GAGGGAGGCGGCCACGCCTTCCGGAAAGGGCGTTCTCCTGCGCCTACAGGCCCAGGACTTGCTGCATGTCGTATTTCCCAGGGGCGGCCCCCGCCAGGAATTTCACCGCGCGGACGGCCCCCTTGGCGAAGGTCTGGCGGCTGGAGGCCTTGTGGGTCAACTCCACCCGCTCCCCCTCGGTGGCGAAGATGACGGTATGGTCCCCCACCACGTCCCCCCCCCGGAGCGCATGCATGCCAATCTCCCCCCGGGGACGGGGACCCACCAGGCCCACCCGCCCGTGGCGGACATCCTTCTCGTAGGAAAGCCCCCTGGCTTCGGCCAGGATCTGGCCCAGCCTCTCCGCTGTCCCGGAGGGGGCGTCCTTCTTCTGGTTGTGGTGCATCTCCACCACCTCGATGTCGTAGTCTTCCCCCAGGAGCGGGGCCACTTTCCGGCAAAGGGCAAAGAGGAGATTCACCCCCACCGACATATTGGGGGACTGGACAATGCGCGCACCTTTCTCCGCCAGGGACTGGAGCATTCCCTGGTCCTCGGCGGTGAGGCCCGTGGAGCCAATCACCAGGGAGACGCCCATGGCGGCGGCCAGGGGGGCGACTTGCCGGGTGACGGCGGCGGCGGTGAAGTCAATGAGGCAATCCGCCTGGGAAAGGGCGGATTGCACATCCTGGACCAGGGGAATCCCGCAGGGGGGAAGGCCGGCCACCTGGGCGGCGTCCTGTCCCAGGAAGGGGCATTGGGGGCTCTCCAGGGCGGCGACCAGGGCGAGCTCGGGGTCCTGGAGGACCTGGGCCACCAGCATGCGCCCCATGCGCCCGGCGGCGCCTATCACAACAGTTCGAATGGCCATGGTTCTTCTTGCTCTCCTTTCTTATTCCTGGGGCTCCGCCTCCCCCTCTTCCCCGGAATCATCCCCGGCGTCGACCTCGGGGGAGAGGTAGCGGAAATTCTGCATTTGGTATTGGCGCTGGTCGTCCCTCTGCCACTGGGGCAGGAGGTCCTCGTAGTCTCCGTCGGGATTGCCCTGGTAGACAGGCCACTGGGCTCCCTGGGCGAAGAACTCCAGGGCGGTCTGGATATTGGGGTCTCTCTGGTCGATTTCATCCTGCTTCCCCAAGGCATTGTAGAGGTCATGGTACTGCTGCCGGGTGAGGGGATTGGGGAAATCGGGGCGGATGCCCTTGCCCTGGATGGGGGTGTGCTCCTTGGTGTAGTATTGGGCGACAGTGAACTTGACGGCGTTGCCTCCCGAGAGGGGCATCACATCCTGGACCAGGGCCTTGCCGAAGGTGCGGTCGCCCACAAAGGCGGCGCGGTGGTGGTCCCTCAGGCAGCTGATGGTGATTTCGGCGGCGGAGGCGGTGCCCCGGTCCCCCAGGACCACAATGGGGATTTCGGGGGGCAGGGAGAGGTCGACCCGCCAAGTCTTGTAGACTCCCGTGCGGGTGCCGTCCCGTCCCTCCAGGGTGGCCACCAGGGAGTCCGGGGGAAGGAGGCTGCTGAGGATTTCCACGCAGGCCTTCACCATTCCCCCGGGATTGTTCCGCAAGTCGATGATGAGGCTGTCGATCTCCTCCTCCAGCAATTGCCGGAGGGCCTCCCGGAATTGCTGGGGGGTGGGTTCCAGGAAGGCGTCGATGCGGAGAAAGCCGGTCTTGGTGCCCTGGATGACGTGGACCGCGCTGACGCTGCTGTTTTCGATTTCTTCCCTGACCAGGGTCAATTCCAGGGGTTTTTCCTCATTGGGGCGCTGGATGGTGATGTGGACGGCGGTGCCGGGCTCTCCCCGGAGCTTTCCCACGATTTCCTCCAGTTTCTTTCCCTTCTGGGGTTCGCCCTCGATGGTCAGGATCTGGTCCCCCGCCAGGATTCCGGCCTTGGCGGCGGGGGTGTCCCGGAGGACGGAGGAGACGGTGAGCAGCCCCTCCTGGAGGTGGACCTGGACCCCGATTCCCCCGAAGGTGTCCCCCTCCTCCTTCTCGAACTCCCTGTATTCCTCGGGGGTCATGAACTCGCTGAAGGGGTCCAGGGAGACCACCATCCCCTTGATGGCGTTCTCAAAGAGCCGGTCCCACTCCACATCCTCCCGCACCATGTAGTTCGAGCGAATCTGCTGGACTACCTCCAGGAAGAGGTCCATCTTCTCCAGGATGGGCTGGATGGGCTCCTCGCCTTCCCGGCTTTGCACACGGTATCCGTAGATGGCGTTGGAAAGCAACAGGGCCGCAAGGGCAAGGAAGAGGATGGCCTTCTTCATGGGGGGAGGAAGAGGAGGAGGGGAAGGGGCGGCGGCAGGACGGCTAGGCCCGGGTGCGGCGGAAGAGGTAGGCGGGGAGTTCCTCGATGGCCACACGCTCCTGCTGCATGGAATCCCGGTCGCGGACCGTGACGGCGTGGTCGTTCTCCGAGTCGAAGTCGTACGTCACGCAGAAGGGGGTCCCGATTTCGTCCTGGCGGCGGTAGCGCTTGCCGATGGAGCCGGAGTCATCGTAGTCGGTGCGGAAATCGGCGGCGCGCAGGGTGGCCTGGAGTTGTCGGGCGGGGCCTTCCAGTTTCTTGGAGAGGGGGAGGACGGCGGCCTGGACGGGGGCGACGAGGGCGGGCAGGTGCATGACTACCCGCAGATCCTCTTCCCGGTCGGCCTTTTTGGTGGCGGCGGTGTCTTCCTCGTAGGCGTTGCAGAGGAGCATCAGGCAGATGCGGTCCAGTCCGCAGGAGGTCTCCACCACGGTGGGGAAGTGGGATTCCTTGGTGGCGGGGTCGAAGATGGAGCAGGCGGGGGTGTCGCCGGAGAACTTTGCGTGCTGGGACATGTCCCAGGTCCCCCGGTGGTGGATGCCCTCGATTTCATCCCATCCGAAGGGGAAGAGGTATTCGATGTCCACGGCCTTCTTGGCGTAGTGGGCCAGTTTTTCGTGCCAGTGCCAGCGGAGTTTTTCCTCGGGGATGCGGAGGACCTTGGTGTAGAAGTTCCAGCGCTCCTTCATCCAGAAGTCGAACCATTCCATGGCGTCGCTCTCCTCGCAGAAGAACTCCATCTCCATCTGCATGAACTCCCGGGAGCGGAAGGTGAAGTTGCGGGGGTTGATTTCATTGCGGAAGGCCTTTCCCGTCTGGGCGATGCCGAAGGGGAGCTGCTTTCTGGTGGCCACGCGGATGGTGTTGAAATCCACGAAGATGGGCTGGCAGGACTCGGCCCGGAGGTAGGCCTTGTGGTCCTCGTCGAAGACGGGGCCCACGTAGGTCTGCATCATCAGGTTGAAGTCCCGGGGCTCGGTGAGGTTGTGGCTGCCGCAGGCGGGGCATTCCCCGGGGACGGGAAGCTGGTCCACACGCCAGCGCTTCTTGCAGTCCCGGCAGTCGGTCATCTGGTCGGAGAAGTGGCTCACGTGGCCGGAGGCCTTCCAGATTTCCGGATGGCAGATGATGGTGGAGTCCAGCCCCACCACATTGTCCCGGTCCTCGATCATGTATTTCCACCAGGCGCGTTCGACGGAGCGCTTCAAGGGGGCGCCATTGGGGCCGTAGTCCCAGAAGCCGTTGAAGCCGCCGTAGATTTCGGAACTTTGGAAGATGATTCCCCTCCGCTTGCAGAGGGAGGTGAGCTTGTTCATGAACTCCGTGGAGGAGAGGGCCGCCTTTGGGGCGGCATTTTCTTCGTTGGCCATGGTGTCAGTTTCCTTGGGCGTTGGTTGGGGTGCTTGCGAACATGGGAAAAGGGGAGGGGGCCTGGCCCCTGGGCCGCCTGGCGGCGGCGGGAATCAGGCCCGTGGGGGGAGGATGCGCCCCCATCCGGGGAAGCCGGTCCAGGGGGAGTTCCGGGCGCGGGAGAAGCGGGGCGGGGGGATGGGGAAGTCCCCCTCGGGCTCCAGGTCGATGGTCTCCTGGGGGAGGGGGAGTCCCAGCACCTGGGCCGGGCCGGTGGTGAGGCGTTCCAGAAGGGCCTCCAGGGACATCGCCCCGCTTTTCACCAGGACCCGGTTGCAGACGGAGAAGGCGGACTCCAGCCCCAGGATGCCGTTGGGGGCCTGGGGGAAGGGGAGGGCCTTCTCCTCGGGGGAATGGGGGGCGTGGTCCGTGGCGATGACGGTGATGACCCCCTCCGCCACTGCCTGGACCAGGGCCAGGCGGTCCGCCTCCTCCCGCAGGGGGGGCGCCATCTTGGCGTCGGCGCCCCAGCGCTCCAGGGCGGCGGAGGTCAAGGCCAGGTGATGGGGGGTGGCCTCCCCCGTGACGGGCAGCCCGTCCCTCCGTGCCTGCCGCAGGAGCTCCACGGCCTCCCGGGCGGAAAGGTGCTGAAGATGGAAGCGGGCGCCAGTCTCCTGGGCCAGGAGGATGTCCCGCTCCACCATGCGGATTTCCCCCTCCCGGCTGGAGGGGCCGTCCTCGCAATGGTCCACCAGGGGCGCGTCCACCTGGGCGGCCATCCAGGCCACCTCCCGCATGACGGCGCAGTCCTGGGTGGTGCTTCCGTCGTCGGAGAAGGCCATGGCGCCAGCCTCCCGGAGGGCGGGGAGGGGGGCGGGCCGCCTGCCGGCGCGGTCCTGGGTCATGCAGGCGCAGGGGATGGCACGGCAGGCCGCCTTTTCCTCCAGGAGCCGCTGGAGCTGGCGGAAGCGCTCCGGGGTGTCCGGGGGGGGGAGGGTGTTGGGCATGGCCAGCACGGTCCGGAAGCCCCCGGCCAGGGCGGCTCGGGTTTCGTGGGCAATGTCCCCCTTGTGGGTTTGCCCTGGCTCCCGCAGATGGACATGGAGGTCGATGAAGGCGGGTACGGTGAGCATGGCGTCGGGGTCAGGGCAGGGGGGCGTTGGCGGGGTAGAAGCCCAGGACGGGGAGGAGGTGGGTGGCGATGAGGAAATAGATCAGGAGGGTGAAGAGGTCCACCATGGTGGTGAGGATGGGGCTGGCCATGAGGGCGGGGTCCAGGCGGGCCAGTTTGGCGGCGATGGGCAGACTGGAGCCCAGGACCTTGGCCACCACAACCGTGAGGAAGAGGGTCAGGTTCACCACCAGGTTCACGGGCCACAGGGCCTGCTTGAAGATGGCGATGCGGAGGAAATTGATGGAGGCGAGGATGGAGGCGCAGAGAAGCCCCACCCGCAACTCCTTCCAGAGGACCCTGCCCCAGTCCCGGAAGGTGACCTCCCCCACGGCCAGCCCTCTGACCATCAGGGTGGAGGCCTGGTTTCCCGAGTTGCCCCCCGTGTCCATGAGCATGGGGATGAAGGCGGTGAGCACCACCATCCCCTCCAGGAGACGGTTGTAGCGGTTGATGAGGCTGGCCGTGATGGTGGCGGAGACCATGAGTATCAGGAGCCACAGAAGCCGGTTCTTGGCCAGCTCCCATACCGTGGAGTCCAAATACCCCTTCTCCGCGTGCTGCATACCCGCCAGGCGCTCCATGTCCTCCGTCTGCTCGTCCTCGATGACATCCATGATGTCGTCGACGGTGATGATGCCCACGATGCGGGATTCCAGGTCCAGCACGGGCATGGCGATGAGGTCGTATTTCCGGAAGTCCTGGGCCACCAGTTCCTGGTCCTGGGTGGTGGTGGCGTAGACGAAATCGGTGCTCATGATGTCCCGGATGAGGGTGTTGTCCTTGCTGGTGAGGATTTCCCGCAGGGAGACGATTCCGGTGAGATGGGTGGCGGCGTCCACCACGTAGCAGGTGTAGATGGTCTCCTTTTCGATGCCGGAGGAGCGGACGTAGGCGATGGCCTCCCGGCAGGTCTGGGTCTCGAAGAGTCGGACGAACTCCACGGTCATGAGGCTGCCGGCGGAGTTGTCAGGGTATTTGAGGAAGACGTTGATGAGTTTCCGGGTCTCGGGGTCTGCCTTGGCCAGGATGTTCCGTACCATGTCGCTGGGCAGTTCGTCCAGGAAGTCCACCGCGTCGTCCAGGTACATTTCCTCCACCAGGAGTCGGGCTTCCTCGGAGGTCAGTTGCCGGGCGATGGTGTTATGGTCGATGGCGTCCAGGTGGGCGAAGACCTCCGCGGCCAGGTCCTTGTTCATCAGTCGGAAGACCCGGATCATGTCCGCCGTGTCCATTTCGCCCATTTCGTTGGCGATGTCCACGGGGTTCATCTCCCGCAGGTTGTTCTGGAGTTCGGCCAGTTTTCCCTGGGCGAGCAGTTCTTCGAGTTTCGGCATGGGGCCCATCCCCTGTTTTGGTGGTCCGAAGGAGTTGGTCACGGTCTGGGGGCGTGTTCGTTCACTGGGCGCCGGGGAGCCATTTCATGGCCATGAGTCCCAGGGCGATAAGGGTGAGGATGGCGGTGCCCAGGAGGCAGCAGGCCACAATCTTTGCGGTGCCCCGGGTCTTTTTCACGCGCAGGTTTCGTATGGCGACCTCCTCGTCCGAGAGGACGAGGGGGGCACGCCTTTCCGCAATCTCCAGATATCTGACCTCGATGGGGTATCCCGCCAGCAGGATGGTGTCCCCGGCATGCAGTTCCACCGCCCCCACGATTTGTTTGCCGTTCACCTCCGTGTCCAGCATGGAGTTCACGGACTCCAGGTAGGCGGAGGCGCCCCGGACGGTGAGATGGGCGTGGAAGCGGGAGATGTCCCCTTCCCGGACGGTGACATAGTTGTCCCGGGAGGCGCCCACGGAGTTGACGCCCTCCCAGAGGGTGCCGGTGTGCTCCCTGCCGTCGGTTCCGTTCCACTTGAGTTGGAAATGGGAGGGGACCCCGCGCTCGCCGAAGGCGAAGAAGAGGCCCCCGAAGCGGACGACGGTTCCGTCGGTCAAGAGGACGGACTTGACCTTCTGGGCGTCGTGGATGATTCCTGCGCGGGAGTTGTTGTCGTAGATGGTCCACTGCCCCCCGGCGAGGGAATCCTGGAGGTAGAAGTGGACCCTGGAGATGCTGGTTTCGGCCACGCTTTTCAGGCAGACATCGCACTGGGAGGAACGCCCGAAGGTGATTTTCGCGCGGGGGGGGTAGTCGCTGGTGCTGCAAAGCGCCAGTTCTTTTCCCGTTGAGTCGTAGATTCGGCAGATAGGCATGGACGCAACTCCTCCCAGGAGAGGGACGTGGGTCGGGATGGGGAGGGGGCTACTGGGGGTCCAGGGCGGCCAACGCCTTCCGAATCTCCTCCTGGAGGAAGGGCACCAGGCCCTCCAGGGGCTTCATCTGGCACTCCTTGCCCCAGTCCCGGTGCTTGAATTCCACCTCGCCGGAGGCCAGGGTCTTGGGGGAGACCACCACCCGCAGGGGAATGCCCAGGAGGTCGGCGTCGGCGAAGGCGCTTCCCGCCTTCTCGCCCCGGTCGTCCAGCAACACCTCCACGCCGGCCTTCTGGAGTTCCCGGTAGAGGGATTCGCAGGCCTCCTTCACGGCGGGCTCGTTGATTTTGAGGCCGATGACATGCACCTGGTAGGGGGCGATGGAGATGGGCCAGATGGGGCCGTAGTCGTCATGGTGCTGTTCCACGATGGCGGCCATGGAGCGCCCCACGCCGATGCCGTAGCATCCCATGACCATGGGCTTGGCCTTGCCGTCCGCGTCCAGGTAAAGGCATCCCATGGGCTGGGAGTATTTGGTGCCCAGCTGGAAGATGTTTCCGATTTCAATGCCGTGGAGGAGTTTCAGGGGGGCGCCGTCCACGGGGGAGGGGTCGCCGTCCCGGACGCAGGCGATGTCGGCCACCACCACGTTTCCGGTATCATGCAAATCCCTTTGGTAGTTGAAATTGCGGATATGGTACCCTTCCTTGTTGGCGCCCACTACCAGATTGGGGGAGTGGACCACGGAGGGGTCCACCACCACCCGGATCTGGGAGAGGTCCAGGCCATGGAGGGAAGCGAAGCCGGGGACGGCCCCCGCCTCGCGGATGAGTTCGTCGTTGGCGAAGGCGAGATTGGAGTCCTTCACCACCTTGGCCAGCTTGGTTTCGTTGACCTCCAGGTCACCCCGGATGTTGACGAAGACCAGCTTTCCCTGGGAGTCCCGGTAGAAGACGGCCTTGCAGGTGTGGGCGGCGTCCACCCCCAGGAAATCGGCTACTTCGGCGATGGTCTTGGCGTGTGGGGTGGCCACCGTTTCCAGGGGGAGGGGGTCTTCCTGGGGGTAGGAGAGGGCGGCGCAGGCCACTTCCCGGTTGGCCTGGTAGTTTCCGTTGGGGGAGACGAAGAGGGTGTCCTCGCCGCAGTCGGCGATGGCCATGAATTCATCGGAGCGGTTTCCGCCGAAGATTCCGGAGTCCGCCTGGATGCTGATGAACTCCCGGAAGCCGATGCGCTTGAAGATGCGGGTGTAGGCCTGGTGGCAGATTTTGTAGTATCTCTCCAGGTCTTCCTGGGAGGTGTGGAAGCTGTAGGCGTCCTTCATGGTGAATTCCCGGGTGCGGATGAGGCCGGCCCGGGGACGCGCCTCGTCCCGGTATTTGGTCTGGATCTGGTAGACCATGAGGGGCAGCTGCTTGTAGCTGCTGATGCTGGCGCGCACCGCGTGGACGCACGCCTCCTCGTGGGTCATGCCCAGCATCATGTCCTTCCCATTCCGGTCCTTGAAGCGCAGCAACTCCGCCCCTACGCTCTCCCAGCGCCCGCTCTGCTGCCAGAGTTCGGCGGAAAGGGCCACCGGCATGAGCATCTCCTGCCCCCCGATGGCGTCCATCTCCTCCCGGATGATGGCCTCGATTTTCCGGGTAATCCGCAGCCCCAGGGGCATCAGGGTGAAGATGCCGGCGGAGACGGGAAGACAGTATCCGCCGCGGGCCAGGAATTTGTGGCTGACGGTCTGGGCGTCACGGGGGGCTTCCCGGAGACGCTGTCCGAGCATTTGAGAGAGTCGCATGGGCAGGGAAAAAAGCTGGGGGACTAAGGAAAGGGAAAGGCGGCCTCGCGTGCGTGCGCGTGCGCATTACGTGTGGGCAATATATTGCTCCTTTCCGGGCTTTCCCGTGGTCCGCCCCTCTCCTCCGGTAGGCTATGACAAAACCCATCGAACCGCGGAGCGGTGGGGGATTGGCGGCTGGGGGGTGCCAACCCCCGCCCGAAGGCGCTGCCGCGAGACCCCGGGAGGCTGCCGCGAAAACACGGAGAGCGCGGAAACGCCCGGCAAGCCGGGCGCACAGAGTTGTTATGCTAACGATATTACGAAGGCAGACGTCCCCCCGAG
>JAEDNB010000078.1 GCA_016302725.1 Lentisphaeria bacterium | reverse complement strand
ATTATATTTCCTCCCATGCCAGAGAATGCCGACCATACGATGAAGTCCCCTGCCCAGGAACTGGATGCCACCTGCCGCTGGGAGCCCCCAAAGGCCGACAAGGCCAAGGGCGGCCATACGGAGCGGAGCGCCCCCGGAAAAGGGGAGGGAGGCACCTCCCTGGGGGATGTGATGGAGTTTCTTCAGTGCCGGGTGCTGAAATCCCGCCACGGCAGGCCGGAACGGGAGCCCTCCCCCGGGGCGGGCACGATGTTTCCTCCCGTGGAGGGGCTGGAGGAGGAACCGGAGGATTCGGAGGGGCTTTCCTCCCCGGCCCTGGGCAACCTGGAAGAGCAGTACGCCATTCTGAAGCGCTTTGCGGAGGGGGGGCAGGGGATTCTCTCCCAGGCGCAGGACAAGGTGCTCCGCCGCATCGTGGCCCTGAAATCCCTCCGCCCGGAACACCTCTCCAATCCCGCCGTGCGCCGCGCCTTCCTGAACGAGGCCCTCATCACGGCCCAGCTGGAACATCCCTCGGTGGTCTCCGTCTACGGGCTGCTGCGGGACAAGGGACCCGGAATCCACCTGGCCATGAAATTGGTGAAGGGACGCACCCTGAAGGAAATCCTGGAGACGGACGCCGTGGAACTGGCCCACCACCGGATCTCCCGATGGGAATACCGGGAACGACTCCATGAACATATCGACATCTTCCTCCGGGCCTGCGACGCCGTGGCGTATGCCCACGCCCGGGGCGTCATCCACTGCGACCTGAAGCCCGAGAACCTCATGCTGGGGGAATACGGGGAGGCCTACGTGATGGACTGGGGCATCGCCAAATGCCTGGCGGCGGAGGCACGGCGGACGGGCAAGCCCCGCCTGGACGGCACCCCCAGGTTCATCCCCCCCGAGGCCTACGAGGGCAAGGCGCGGGACGCCCGGGCGGATATCTTCGCCCTGGGGCTCATCCTCTATGAAATCGCCACCCTCCGCCACGGCTACCAGGGCCGCAGCGTCCGGGAGGTGGTGGAGGAGATCCGGGCGGGGCGCCGGCTTCCCGTGGTGAATCCCTACGGCGTCCCCCTCCATCCCTCCCTGGTGGCCATCATCGAGAAGGCGACGGCCACCCTTCCCGAGGAGCGCTACCAGAGCGTGGAGGAGTTCAGGCAGGACCTCCGCCACTACCTGGGGGACGAGCCGGTGTCTGCCCGCCCGGATACCCTGTGGATGTGGATGCGCCGTTTTCTTTCCCGTCACTTCTCCCTGGTGGCGGGGCTCATTGCGGCGGGCTGGATTACGGCCCTCCTCCTGATGGTGGTTTCCATGGCGCAGATGCGGGACCGGGCAATCCAGGAGCGGAACCTGGAGCAGGAGCGTTCCCATATGCTTCAGCGGAACAACGACATCCTCAACTACCGCCAGCGGCTCCTCACCATGGAGGCCAAGGTGATGGAGTCGGCCATCGCCCTCTCCCAGAGGATGGTCTCCCTCTCCGGGCGCCTGCGCCGCACGGCGGACCTGGCCTCCTTCCTCTACAGTACCCCGCCCCTGGTCACCTCCTCCCCCATGCCCATCCTGGACTACCGGGAATACCAGCGCCAGGCGGGGGCGGCCCTTGGCGAATCCCCCTCCCCGGTCTACTACGGCAAGAGAATCAACCCGGCCATCCTCTCCTACGTGGTGGCCCCAGGCACCCCCGCCGGGGAATTCCAGCCGGTGCTGGAACGCCTCCGCCCCTTGGGCGCCTATCTCCGGAACCTGGTGCTGGCCTCCAACGGGGAGGAACGGCTTTCCCCGCAAAGCCAGGCCGCCCTGGAGGACCGGATGCTGCAGGAGGGGCTTCTGCTCCGGCGGGCATTCCTGGGGCTGGAGGAGACGGGGCTCCACGTCGCCTATCCCTTCAATCCCGAATACGCAGATGGATACGACCCGCGCCAGCGTCCCTGGTACCGCGCCGCCAAGGCGGCCTGGCAGGAGACGGGCTCCTCCGGCGTGGTCTGGGGAGAGCCCTACCGGGATTCTGGAGAGCAGGGGCGCATGCTCCTGGCCTGCGCCGCCCCTGTGCTGGATGCCCAGGGCAGGTTCGTGGGAGTCCTGGCGGCCGATGTCCATTTCGAACGGCTGGTGGGCATGCTGGGCCAGAAGGGAAACGGGCTGGAGGACGGCGTCACGGAGAAATACCTCCTGAACCGGGAGGAGGAGGGGCTCTGCCGACTGGATACCCGCGCCCCCGGAAAGGGGCTGGAGGATTTTCTGGACATCGAGGAGGGCCTTCCCGCCCCGGTGCTGGAGGCCCTCCGGAAGAGCCAGGACACCTCGGGGGTGGAGGAATGGACCAATCCCCAGGGGGAAAAGGAGCTCTTCTTCTACGCCTTCCTCCCCAATAGCGACGCCTGCATTGTGGAACGGTGCCCCCAGAAGGCTCTCCTGCAGCACCTTTCCACCCAGGGCCACCCCGGCCCCCATGCCCCCGGATGCCTTGTGCAGCCCGCCTCTCCCCACATCCCCTGAAAGCCCTTCCCTCTCCCATGCCCATCTTCGACGCCCATACCCACGTCTTCCCGGAAAAGGTCCATGCCCGTGCCGTGGAGGTGCTGATTCAAAAGTCCCACGGGCTTCCGGCCTTCACGGACGGCTCCCTGCAGGACCAGGAGCGGAAGGCGCTGGGGGCGGGCTACGATGGCTGGCTGAACTGCCCCGTGGTCACCAGCGCCCGACAGATGACTTCGGTGAATGACTGGGTCGCCTCCTGGAACCGGTGGCCCCATCTCTCCCTGGGCGGCCTCTTCCCCAATGCCCCCATGGAGGAGGTGCTGGCGGAGGCCCGCAGGATCCGCTCCCTGGGACTGCTGGGCGTGAAATTCCATCCCGAATACCAGGAGTTCAACATCCTGGAGGAACGCCTGGCTCCCCTCTGGGAACTCTTGGCGGACTTGAAACTGCCCGCCCTCTTCCACGCAGGAAGCGACATCGGATTCCTGGGCGCCACGCCACACTCCCGCCCCGCCGATTTCGCCCGGCTGGCCGAACGATTCCCCAACCTGACCATCATCTGCGCTCATTTGGGCGGTTGGCGAAACTGGGACCAGGTGGAACAGGACCTCGCCGGCGCCCCCCTCTACCTGGATACCTCCTTCTCCCGGGGCTGGATGACAGACCAGGAACAGTTCGAACGAATCATCCGAAAGCACGGCACCCACAGGGTGCTCTTCGGCACCGATTCCCCATGGTCCCCACTCCCCCAGGCACTCCAGGAAATCCACCAAACCTCCCTCTCCCCACAGGAAAAACAGGCAATCCTCTTCCATAACGCCGCTCAACTCTTCTCTTTGCCGAAAGGCCTGGCTTGATGTTGCATAACATATTGCAAACCAATATGTCATGATGTAACTTGGTGACTCCCGTGAAAAAATACCCCCTCCTTGCCCTTCCGGATGGCCAGTTGCTGGGGCAATGTCGTTTCGAGGCATGCCGGGGGACGGGGCCGGGGGGGCAGAAGCGGAACAAGACTTCCACGGCGGCACGGGTCACCCACGAGGCCACGGGGATTTCGGTGTGGGACGACACCACCCGTTCCCAGCACCAGAATCTCCGTCTTGCCCTGCGCCGTCTCCGCTGGGAGTTGGCGGTCTTTCTTCCGCCCGAGGCGGGGGAGCTTCCCCCGGGGATTCCCCTGAGTCCCGTTCCCGGGGAGAGTTCCCCCCAATACCCCCTTTGGCTGGGAAAGGTCTTCGACGCCCTGCGGCGCGGGGAGTACAACATTGCCTCTGCCGCCGCGGATCTGGGGTGCACCCCTTCCCGCCTGCTTCGCCTCATGGGCAGGGAGCCCTTCGCCTGGCAAAAACTCGCCGAGGAGAGGCAGCGCCGCCAGCTGCCCCCCCTCCATCGCTGATAATCCCCCATCCCCCCCATACGTATCCCCATGTCCACTCTTGAAATGGCCAGGAAGGCCAAGGCGGCCTCCATTCTTCTCTCCGACACCTCCCTGGAGGATAGGAACCGCGCCCTGGAGGCCATGGCCAACGCCCTCCAGGCCCAGGGAGAGGCAATCTTCCAGGCAAACCGGCAGGATCTCCAGGAGGCCGGGGACTCCCTGGGGGAGGCCCTGCGGAAGCGCCTGCTCTTCGACCAGGGAAAACTCCAGGACGTGGTGGCCGGGCTCCACGCCCTGCGGAAACTCCCCGACCCCCTGGGGCGGGTGACTTCCCGCAGGGAATTGGCGGAGGGGCTCCATTTGCGCCGCGTCACATGCCCCATCGGGGTCATCGGCATCATCTTTGAAGCCCGCCCTGACGCCCTGGTCCAAATCTCCTCCCTGTGCCTCAAGAGCGGCAACGCCGTGCTCCTGAAGGGGGGGCGGGAGGCATTCCACACCAACCGCCTTCTGGCGGAGGTCATCGCCCAGGCGACCTGCCAGGCGGGAATCCCCCGGGAATGGCTCCAACTCCTGGAAAGCCGGGAGGAGGTCCAGGGGATGCTCTCCCTGAACGACACCATCGACCTCATCGTGCCCCGGGGCTCCAATGCCTTCGTCCGGCATATCATGGAAAACACCACCATCCCCGTGTTGGGACACTCCGCCGGCCTCTGCCACCTCTACCTGGATGAAAGCGCCGACCCGAAAATGGCGGCGGCAGTGGCCGTGGACGCCAAAACCCAGGGCGCTTCCGCCTGCAATGCCATCGAGACCCTCCTGGTGAACCGCAAGGCGGCCCCGCGGCTGCTCCCCCAGGTCTGCCAGGCCCTGGAGGCCGCCGGCGTGGAACTGCGGGGAGACGAGGAGTGCCGCCGCCTCTGGCCTGCCATGAAGATGGCCACTCCGGAGGACTGGGCCACGGAATATCTCTCCCTGGTGCTCTCCGTGAAACTGGTGGAGGACGTGAAGGAGGCCATCGACCACATCAACCACTACGGCTCACACCATACCGACGCCATCGTCACGGAATCCGCCGCCAACGCGGACCTTTTCCAGAGGAGGGTGGATTCCGCCGATGTCTTCTGGAACGCCTCTACGCGGTTTGCCGATGGATTCCGCTTCGGGCTGGGGGCGGAGGTGGGAATCTCCACCTCCAAGATTCACGCCCGCGGCCCCGTGGGGCTGGAAGGGCTCACCATCTATAAATGGCTCCTGGAAGGGCAGGGCGATACCGTGGCCCCCTTCGCCCAGGGGCAACGCCAATATACCCACCGGGAAGAAGGATGACCCGGGAACAGGCCGCCCGCACAGCGGGAAGGCGGGCGGGGGATTGCCCGCCGCCGCCATGACACGGGAAATGGGGGGATGAAAAATCCCCCGGCCCTTCCTGGAAGGACCGGGGGAATCGGGGGGAATCAGGGGGAGGAGCCAGGCTACTTTTGGAAGGCCTTGAGAATCTCCTCCGCCTTGCCCAGCATCAGGACGCGGGATTGGAAGGCCTCCATGGGGAAGGTCACCTCCTGCACATCCTTGGCCAAAACCTCGCCAGTGTAGACATCCACCACGTCGCTTCGCTCGGGAAGCCGGATTGTCTTGTCTCCCCTATGGCTGGCGTGGATGCTCACCACATCCCGGCTGGCGTAGAGATTGTCGCCGGATTCCAGATAGAGATGGACGCCGGCCCTGCGGGCCACCTCTCGGAGGAAGTCCCGGGAGAGGGCGGGGGAGCCGTAGAAGTAGACGTTCCGCTTTTCGGCCACGGCCACCTGCTTGCCGTCCTGGTAGAATCCCATGGGACGGGCTTCTTCGTCCACCACCTGGAAACGGGTCTTCACGGAGTAGTCGCTCCCGGCGAGGGAGCCGTCCATCATCTCCAATTGGAGAGAACCCTGGCCGGCCGGCTGGACGGCCATGCCCAGAATCTGGCTCATGGTGTCGGCGGAAACGCCTTCGCCGCCCAGGAAGCCCACGCCGTAGGGGAAGACCAGGATGACGTCCTCTTCCTTGAGCTTGGCCACCGTCTCCCGCAGCAGGGGACGGTCCAGCACCGCATTGAGGAAGATCACCATGTCGTAGCGTCCGGGATTTTTCAGGAGATCGGGAAGGAGGACCACGTCCACAGGGGCGCCGAACTGGGCCAGGGCGATGCGCTGGTAGTAGAGGAGATCCCCGGAGATGGGCTGGACGGAGCGGGAGGTCTGCCGGAGGGAGCCTTCGTGGCTATAGAGGAAACGGTCCTGTTCCTTTACGCCGACCTTTTTCCGAGTGGCGGCGAAGCAGGCCAGGGCCTCCTCGTCAATGACGGCGGCCACCCGGGTGCTGCTGCCCTTCCCCTTTTCCAGGAGGAACTGCCCCGCTTTCCGGCTTTGCCGGATCAGCTCCCGGATTTTCGGATGAGCCAGTTCCCGTCCCTCGATGAGGGCCAGGTGGTTGAGGGGGACGCCATGGCAGAGGGACATGCCGATGTTTCGTTTCAGCACATTGAGGGTGAGGTCCAGATTCAGGGTTTGTTCCAAGGGAGTCCTGCTGGTGAGGCTGGTGCGGGTGTCGTCCTCCAGCATGGAGAGCTTCCCGGCCTGCGCGATGGAGCCATAGGGTTTCATTTCCGCATTGGGGGCGCCCAGGCTCCGGGTGCCGTAACTTTGGGGAGAGAGGAAGATGTCCATCCAAGGAGAGGCCAGAAGCCGTTCCAGGTTGTTGTGCCCCCCGCCGTTGACGCAGTGTCCCAGATTCCCGTATTCCATGTGGTAGCCGTAATAGCACCCCACCAGCTTGGGGGTGGAGCAGGCCTTCTTGGTGGTTTCCGCCAGCAGGTCGAGGCATTCGGCGATGCTTTGGCTGTAGTAGCGGTCGTAGAGGAATTCCACGGGGTTTTTCGTGGGGGAGCGGAAGACGCCGTCCAGGGAGGCCTCCCGTTCCGGGCCGCGGGGGGTTCCCTGTGTCTTCAGGCCATGCTGAGCGGCGACCTCCCGGAAGCGTTCCTGGGCCAGGTCGCTGAAATCGGCGTAGGTGTCGGAGTGGGCGGCCCAGCCCTGCCATTCACAGGAGATTCCCCCCATGAGGAGATAGAGGACCACTTTGCTGCCGAAGCGTTCCTCCACGTGTTTCACCAGGGCGTCCAGGGCCTTTTGGGCGTCCTTCCGCACATCGGGGTCGTCGAAGCTGACGGTGGAGACGTAGTAGCGGAGGCGTTTGGATTCGTCTTCCATGCGGGAGACGCGTTCGGGATAAACCTGGTCGTACCAGCGGCCGGGGTGGCACCAGACGAAGGGGGCCAGTTTGCTGTCGGGGTAGAGGGCCAGGGTGCGGCTGAGGATGAAGTCGACTTCCCGGAAATCGTATTGGTCGGGGCCCACCCACCAGAGATTCTTGCTGCCTCCCAGGCGGATGGCGATGACGTTGAAGGGGGAGTCCGGCCCTTCCAGGCCTGTGGCCACCTCCTCGGCGAACTTGACATCCGTCCCCCGGTAATGGGCGATGTCCGTGAACATGGTGAAGTAGAAGGGGGCGTTGTCCAGGGTGGGGATGACGCCGGTGGGGGTGGTCTTCAGCTGGGTGGACAGGGGGGCGCCGGGGACGGAGCGTCCCTGGGTATGGAAGGTTTTCTTCACATCGCCCTGGGCCTTTCGGGTGATGACGCCGAAATCCCAGACGTATTCATAGGCGTCGCCGTAGTATTCCCCCTCGCAGCCGGTGAAGGTGGCCTCCAGGGTGGTCCCGTCCGCCGAGAGGGTGGCGCCGAGTTTTTCGGCATTTCCCAGGAAATAGCGGAGGGATTTTCCCTGGGGGGTGGACAGGCGGGCGTAGAAGCGGTCTTCGGGGGAGAAGGGGACTTGACTCTGGAAGCGGACCGTGGCCTGGAGCCCCTCGAGGTTGACCAGCTGGATGGTGGTGGTGTACTGGCCTCCCCGGTTGCTGTAGTAGAGGGGTTCGAAGTCCATCCAGGGGCGTGCCGGGGGCGGGGGCAGGGCGGCGGCGGGACGCCAGGCGTCATCCGAGAAGCCGATTTGCTCCCATCCCCTGGGAGGTTCCCCCTTCTGGATCCTGCCTCCCTCCAGGGTGACGACTTGGTGGCTGCCGTCCTGCATCACGAGTTGGAGGTCCGCCATGACGCCTCCTTGGCTTCCCCGGTTCTCATAGGAGACGGCCAGGAGGTTTTCCCCCTGCACCAGGAGTTCGGGGGGGATTTGCACCACATCCGGCTCCCGCCAGTTGCGGCTCCAGGAGTGGTCGAGGAGGGTTCCGTTCACCCACACCTCCCGCAGGTTGTCGTCGCAGATGCTTTGCCAGAGGGCGTCGGTGACGGGTTGGTCCAGGGTTAGACGCTTGCGGATTTGGAATTGCCCCAGCCCTTCGCCGTTGGCCTGGTAGGAGAGGAGGGCGGACTGGAAGAAGCGGTGGGTGTCCCCGGGGTTATGGTCGGGGGGGAGATCCACGGGGATGGACAGGGGAATCCCCATCTCGATTTCCCGGGCAAACTGGTTGGAGAGGAGTTTCTGTCGGTCGACTTTCTCCAGCGAGATGGACTGGATGGTCACCTGGGTATCCGGTTCCGTGGCCAGGTCCAGGCGCATCCTGACAATCTTCCTGGCTTCCTTCCATTTGCGGAAGGACTGGTCCTTTGCCGCCCCTGCCAGGTCCAGGAGGAATTCGTGGGGGCGCCCGTCGCAGAGGATGGGGGGCAGGGTGAATTTCTTGTCCTCGGCGAAATCGGGCTCCTGGTCGGTGCCGAAGAAGAAGAACCCGATGTTCTGCTTGGGGCCCGTGGCGGTGTAGGCAATCCGCAGGCATCCCAGGTCTCCTGGCGTGAAGTCCAGGGGTTCCCCCTTCAGTTGGGAGTGGGGCCCCGTGGTCTCCAGGAGAAGCCCCTGGGGAGTGAAGGAGACATTCAGGTTCTTGCCCTGGGTCCAGGGCCCCTGGGCTTTGTGGAAGTCCCACTCCTGGGCGAACAACCCCAGGGCAAAGAGACAGAGGAGAAGGAGAAGTTGGCTTTGTCTTTTCATGACGGGAAAGAGGAAAGGTGTGAGGAAAAGGGGGAGAGAAGTGTCACATCTTGAGTTTTTCAATTCCAGTGTCAATATAGCCCCTTCCTCCTCGCACACAAGGATACATCGCGGCCGCTGGACAGGCCGGGCGCGGAAACGCCCGGCGGGGCATGTGCCTGCCTTCCGTGTTCTCCGTGTGCGGCGGCTCCCCGTCCGGCCCGAGCGCCGCAAAATCCTTCCCAGGGGATAAAGTACGGGTTTTCCGGTC
>JAEDNB010000077.1 GCA_016302725.1 Lentisphaeria bacterium | reverse complement strand
TCCGTGCCCTCCGTGTTAACCACTCCGTGGTCTCCGTGTTTCAGAGTTCCTTGGCGAGGGCAGGGAGGAGTTGGGGGATTTGGGTCAGGTCCATTCCCCAGAGTTCCTGGTTCTGGAGGATCTCTTCCAGGGACGGCTTTTGGGCGAAGAAGTTCAGGACCTCTGGCGTATCGATGCCCCGTCCCAGGAGATAGAATTGGATGAGATATTTCAGGGACTGGGTCATCGTCTCCGGGAGGGCATGGAACTTTTCCTGGTATTCCATGAGGGAGGGCAGGATCCGCGCCCGCCATTTGGAGATGCTGTTAAGGGCGATGGAAAGGAGTCGGTGGTGGGCGTAGGGGTTGGAGAATCTTTCCAGGACATCCCTGGCATAGGATTCCGCCTCTGCCTGGGGCAGGGGGAGGATAGGGGCGACTTCCTGGAAGAGCAGCTTGTGGATGTACTCTTTGTATTTTGGGGAGTGCATCATTTCATCCACTGTGGTGAGTCCATCCATGGCGGCTCCCAGGACGCTTGCCGTATGGGCGCCATTGAGCATTCGCACCTTTCGGAGGCGGTAGGGAGTGATGTCCGTGGCGACCACCATGTCTACCCCTGCCTTATCCGCCGGGAAGGCCTTTTTCAGCCGTTCCGGCTCATGGGTTTCCACCGCCAGGAAGAGGAAAGGTTCGCAGCAGACCAGGCATTCGTCCCGGGTCTTCAGCAGATTTTGGAAATATTCCTCCTCCCCCTGGGGGAATCCGGAGACAATGCGGTCTACAAGAGTGTTGCAGAAGAGGCAATCCTGCTGGACATAATGGAGGGTTTTCCGGGGTGCGCCATTGTCCTCCAGGTGTTTCAGGACATAGTTTTGGAGCAGGGAGCCGTTGTTTTCCAGCAATTCGCAGGGGAGGACGATGATTCCCGGGAGTCCGGCCTGCGCCCGGAGGGAGAGGAGCCTGGCCAGTCGGGCAGGGTAGGTCTCCTGGCCTCCTTTCCGATAGACCAGGCCAGCCTCCGTCACGTTGGAGACGATGAGTTCCAGGGAGGGGGAGAGGGCGATTTCCTCGACCCTGTACCACTCCCGGTCAGGGAGCGAGGCGCCCTCTACGCACTGGATGAGGGTGGGATTCTCCCAGGGGGCTCCCTTCACCACACCCCGTTCCACCACGTGATAGACTCCCCCCTGGGCGTTGAGGACTTGGCAGACGGAACCATTCCCCCCCGCGCGGGGCTTGACGATATGTACACTGCCTTGGAAGAGCCCCTGGCGGTTCATCTTCTCCACCATCCAGTCCATAAAAGCGCGGAGAAAATTTCCCTCGCCGAACTGGAGGAGTTTCACGGGATAGGGGCAGGGCTGGTGGCGACGTAGGCGTTCCATGGGGAGGGGGCTTCTCCCCGCGACCCCGGGAGAGCCTGGAGGGGGGGCTAGCGTCTGGCTGTGGAGGAAGGGGTCCCCTTGCCGGGAAGTGGGGGAGTTTCGGCATCGGGGACGACCTGGAGGTATTCCAGGGCCCGGGAGGCAATTCGCTGGAAGACGGGTGCGGCGACTCCCGCGCCTGTATGCGCCCCTGTGGTGGGGTTCTCCGCCGAGACCAGGAGGAGGAAGCGCGGGCGCGAGGCGGGGGCGAAGCCGATGAAGGAGGCGACAAACTGGTTTTCCGCATAATGCCCCCGGATTCCCTTGGCCAGGTCCGGCTGAATCCACATCTGGCCCGTGCCCGTCTTGCCCGCCACCGTGAAGTTTTTCACGGAGGCGCGGGTGCCGGTGCCCCCCTTCTGGGTGACCATGGTCAGGGCGCGGGTCATCTTCTCCACCGCGCTGGCGGAGACGGGGGTCGCCTTGACCCGGGGCTGGGAGTATTCCACAGTGCCATCGGCATGCTGGACGCGGTCCACCAGGTAGGGCTGCATGATTTCCCCGTGGTTGGCCAGGGCGCTCCAGGCCTGGAGCATCTGGAGGAGGGGGACGGTGATGCCCTGGCCCATGGGGACCCGGGTGATGGTCAGGGAATCCCATTGATGCAGGGCGCGGAACATTCCCCGCGCCTCCTGGCGGAAGACCACGGGGGCGCCCTGGGCGGGATAGAAGCCTAGGCCGGTGGGCTTCCCGAAGCCAAAGTCCCGCAGGTATCCATACATCCTCTCCTCCCCCAGGTCCAGGGCAAACTTCGCCGTGCCGATGTTGCTGGATTTCTGGATGACCTGGGCCAGGGTGAGGTCCTCGTAGGGATGGGAGTCCCGGAGGGCCTTCCGGTTGTAGGTCCAGCGCCCCTTTTCGCAGTCCTTCACCGTGCCCAGGTCCGCCACCCCTGCGTCCAGGACGGCGCTGAGGCTGACGGCCTTCATGATGGAGCCGGGGTCATAGCATTGGAGGAGGATGTGGTTCTGGCAGAGGTCGGGATCCTCCATGGTGCTGCGGTCGTTGGGGTTGAACTGGGGAAACTGGGCCAGGCCCATGATGGCGCCGGTGGAGGGGTCGAGCATGATGGCGAAGGCCCGGTCCGGCCGGTTCTTTTCCCAGAGGACCGCCAACTCCTCCTCCAGGATACGCTGGATGGGTTCCTGGATGGTGAGGTAGACATCGCTGCCATCCACCGCCTGCTTCACGAGGCTGGGGGCCTTCGACAGGGGGTTTCCCTGGTGGTCCTTCTGGAGCGCAATTTTCCCGGGGGTGGGCTTGAGGTAGGAGTCCATCAGGGCCTCGATGCCCGAGACCCCCCTGTTTTCGCTGTTGGTGTATCCCAGAAGATTGGCCATCTCGCTGTTCCGGGGATAGAACCGAATCCAGGAATCGAGGTAGCGCACCCCCCGGCGGATTCCGGCTCCTTCCAGTTCCTTTAGGATTCGGTCGGCGTCCTCCCGTGAGACCCCCCGCTTGACCGCAATCTCCTGGCATCTTTCCTGGGTCTTCTGGATGTTGGCCTTGAGTTCAACCCGGTTGATGTCGAAGCATTCGGGAATGAGCTGCAGGCAGAGGTCCACCTTTTCCCGGGAGAGTTTCCTGGGGGAGAGATACACCTTGAATCCGGCGGGGCGCCCCTGGGCGTCCCGGGTGGGGCGCAGGATGATGCCGGGGATTCTTCCCAGGGAGTGTTCCTTCACATAATCCATGGGGATGCCGTCCGAGAGTTTCATGACAAACTCATGGGCGGCGGCGTCCCGGAAGCGTTTTTCCAGCTGGGCGGCATCCAGGTTCAGGTGCCTGGCCATGATTTTGGCCACCAGGGGGATTTTTTCCTGGAAGCGCCGGGGTTCCGCATAGAGGTCCTTCGTGGCCTGGTCCACCGCGAACTTGTTGCCGTTCAAATCCAGGATGCTTCCCCGCTTTGGGGTCTCGATGGTGAAACTTGTGCTGAGCCGCCGTGCGTGGCCCTGATAGTATCCCTCCTGGGCCAACTGCAATTGAATCAGATGGCAGAGCAGCGCCACCAGCACCAGGAAAAGGAAGAAGCCCAGCACCTTGCCGCGGGCCATCAGCCCCCCCCGCATCTTCGTGGTGAATACCTTGCCGTCCATGTCCTCCCTTCCCTGCTTCGGGCATGCCTTCCAGGGCTGAGAGTCTTGCCAGAGGTCGGGCAGCTTGCGCAACACACCCCGGAGACGCCCTGCAAAGGAGGGCTGTGAGGCGGGGGTGCTGCAGGATTGGGACATGGGAGGAAGGACGGGGGGAAAAATAGTAAGGAAAAGGGGGGGGAATGCCAGCCGGGGGGAAGGGGGAGGGCGTGCGTCAGCGTCGGGAACCCACCATGACGGGATAGACCTTTCCCTCCTTGGTGCGGCACACCTTCATGGGGATGACCCGTTGGTCGTGGGGGGGATGCCGCAGCCCCAGGGGGGTGGCCATGCGGGCGATTCTGCCGCCGTCCATCAATTCCTCCAGTTTGTTCTCCGTGTTCAGGAGGGTTTTCTGGAGTTCCTCCTGGCGGAGGCGTCCATCGTTGATTTCCCGCCGGATTTGGCGGATGGCCTGGTTGGTCTGGGGGATGCGGAGGGCGGCGTAGAGGACAAGGCAGAGGAAAATGGAGAAGCAGACGGTCAGGAGGGTGGAGGCGGCCTTTCCTTCGGTCTGTCTTCCCCGGAGACTTGCTGGGCGTAGGGAGGTGTAGGTGCGCATCATGCGGCGTTGTGGGAGACGTGCCTGTGGCAGGGGATGTTCACGGGGCGGGGAATTCCGGGGGGGCGTCGGTCCGTTGCGCCGCCCGCAGTTTGGCGCAACTGGCCCTGGGGTTCCGCTCCTGTTCCTCCTGGGAGGCCGTGCAGGGCTTTTTGGTCAGGGGAAGGAAGGTGACCTGCTTGTGGCAGGCGCAGACGGGGAGGGCGGGGGGGCAGAGGCAGCGCAGGGCCGCATGCTGGAGAAAGTGCTTCACCATCCTGTCCTCCAGGGAATGGAAACTGATGACCACCAGCCTGCCGCCGGGGGAGAGGAGGCGTTCCGCCGCCTGGAGGGCCTTCTCCAGTTCATCCAATTCATGGTTCACGGCAATGCGCAGGGCCTGGAAGACCCGGGTGGGGGCGGGAAGCCCATGCTGGCCCGGCCCCCCGGCGATTTTTTCCAGAAGCCGCGCCAGTTCCTTGGTGCCCGTCCAGGGGCGTTCCTGGCGTCGTGCCACGATTGCCCTGGCGATGGGGCGGGAAAAGCGCTCCTCCCCGTAGTTCCAGAAGATTTCCGCCAGCTTATCCTGGGGGAGGGTATTCAGGAGGTCCGCCGCCGTGGGGCACCCCGAGGAGGGGTCCATGCGCATGTCCAGGGGGGCGTCGAAGCGGAAGGAGAAGCCCCGTTCCGGGGTGTCGATCTGGGGGGAGGAGACCCCGATGTCCAGGAGGATGGCGTCCACTTGGCTCCAGCCAATCTGGCTGGCGGCCTTTTCCATTTGGCTGAAGGGGCCGTGCCAGGGGTGGAACCGGGGGGTGAAGGGGGCGAGGCGGGCGGTGGCGGCCTTCAAGGCGGCGGGGTCCCTGTCGATGCCCAGGACTTGGGCCTGGGGGAGCTGTGCCAGAAGGGCTTCCGTGTCCCCCCCTCCTCCCAGGGTGCCATCCACAATCCTCGGTCCCGGCGCGTCTTTCAGAAAATGGAGTGCTTCCTGTTGCAGGACGGGAATATGGAGGAAGGATTCCTGGGTCATGGTGAGGGGGGTGCCGCCTTGGCGCTTTCCTCGATTTTCTGGAGGAGGTCGAAACTGGAGTCCAGGGGGGTCTGGCGTTCCTGCCAGGCGTCGGGGGCCAGGATGGTGCCATAGACCATGGAGCCCAGGAAGACCGCCTTGTCCCGGATTCCCGCGAACTCCGCCAGGTCGGCGCTCAAGACAAAGCGGCCATGGCTGTCCAGGTTCACAATCTGGATTTTGGAGGCGATGTCCGTGTAGGCGGCAATCTTGTCGTCGTTGGCCAGGGAGCTGCTTTCCAGCCGCTCGAAGATGGCCTGCATCTTCTCCTCCGTGACCACCTGGATGCGCCGCGCCCGTCCGGGCACCAGATAGAAATTGGTGTCCGGGGTGTCCGACGGCAGTCGCCAGGAGCGTGGAAGGGCCAGGCGGCGCTGGCTGTCCACGCTCACCGGGTAGGTCCCGGTGAACAGGCGCATCTTTCTGGGTGCCGTCTCGGCCATGGCGTGTGGGAAGGAGTGGGGTGGGAGGAGGGGAAAGGGGGCCGGGGCTTGGGGAAGGGGGGCAAAAGGCGGGGAAGTTCCCCATTTTTCGCCAAAGCCTCCCATTTTTTCCCAAACCTTCCCTAAAATATCCTTTTTTTGAAAAAAATCAACGCTTTTCCTGAAGATTCTGGGGAATTTCGGGGATATTGGGGATGGCGGGCCTTTTTGTGGGCGTGGGGAAACGTGCTTTCTTCCCTGGGCAGGCAGAAAACCGGGGTATATTAAGAGGAAAACGGCGCATACCCGTCCAGCGGGGCCGGCGGGGGGCAGTCCCTGGCTCCCCCTTCCGGCATTTCCCCAACCACCCCCCATCCTTATGAGGAGTACATTGCCCATGAAGAAGATTCTTTTCCTTTTTGCCCTTGTCTGCGGCCTTTCCTCCTTTGCCCTCCTTGGCGGCGAACCCATTGTCCTGGGCCTGACGGACACCGTCCAGTATCCTGCGGCGAATTGCGACCAGACGGGGCTTCGCCTGAATGTCATGGGCGGCGTCGCCGAGAGCACGGGCCTTACCCTGGGCATTGCCAACCTGACCACGGGGGTTTCCAAGGGCGTCCAGCTGGGTTTTGTGAACTGGTCGGAGAGTGATGTCTACGGTGTCCATCTGGGTCTCTTCCAGGATGCCAAGGGCGGGGATTTCCGGGGCTGGCAGGGGGGATGGATTTCCCTCGTCCGCAAGGACCTGTATGGTGTTCAGGGCGGGCTTCTCGCCTACACGAAGGGGACTGTCTGGGGTGTGCAGGGCGGCTTCCTTTCCGGCGCCGGCGCCGTGAAGGGCGTCCAGTGGGGTTGCGGCAACTTCAGTGAGGATGTGAAGGGCGCCCAGGTGGGCCTGGTGAACTACGGGAAGTCGGTGAAGGGCGTCCAGGTGGGCCTGGTGAACTATGTGGAGAAGATGAACTCCGGCTTCCAGGTGGGGCTGGTGAACATCATCCGCAACAGCGACATACCGGTCCTGCCCATCTTCAACTTCCTCTTCGAATAGCATATCCATGGTTGGGGCGGTGGCCCTTGCCCCCCCCCCGTGCCTGGAGGCCCCCTGGATGGGGGCTTGAAGCCCCCGCCGCCTCCAGGGCCATCCGCAAAGCCCAGGCCTGCGCCCCGGCAGGCCAGACACCCCATGCCAGCCATTCATCCCATGTCCGAGCAGACGGAAAAAGCCCCCTTGACTCCCATGCACACGGCACCCGAACTCTCCCTCTACCGCATAGACCGGGAGGGGCGGGTTGACGCCTATGTCGCCTCCACGCCGGAAAGCCGCGCCATCTGCAACGACCCCGGCGTCGCCGGCTGCAACTATACCCGCCTCCTGCGGTGTGCCTGCGCCAAGGTGCTGGGTGTCCGCCCCCTGGAGCTCCAGGAGAAGGAGGCGGTGGTGGTGAACATCCTCCGGGGGGGGCTGAACTACGGACTGCGGGATGCGCTGGCGGAGGCCTATGGCTGGAATGGCCACACCACCTGCTTCATCAGCGCCCAGCGCGCCCGGAACTCCGCGGACTCCGAGGATTGGCATATCACGGAGAACGACTACGCCAAGGTCTATTTCCCCGAGCAGGCCACCCTGGTGATTGGGGACGTGGTGGCCACGGGCACCAGCCTCCGCTACGCCCTCCAGGAACTCCTCCGCAGCGCCCTGGAACAGCGCGTGCGCCTTCGCTCCATCCTCTTCTTCACCTTCGGCGGCGAAAAGGCACTGGAAATCCTGGAGGAAATCGACCGGCAGTGCCGGGAGCTCTTCCTGGGATACGAGCGGACTGTCCTGGTCTATTTCGAGGGGTGCTTTACCTGTGCCCAGGCGGATACGCCCCTTTCCGTGCGGCTGACGGGCACCGACCTCCTGCGGTGGCATTCCCTCATGGCGCCGGAGTTCGTGGAATCCCAATACGAAGATCCCGCCTACCCCCTGGAACGGTGCACCATCTATGACGCCGGCTCCCGCGCCTTCTGGCTGCGGGACTACGTGGAGGATGTCATCGGCTACTGGCGCCAGAATCTCCAGTTCGCCGAGCAGGGGATGACCTTCCGCCAGTTGCTGGAGGAGCGCTTCCCTTCCCTGGATGCCGGGCGCTTTCCCCAGGAGACGGACTTGAAGAAACTCGCCCTCCGCCAAATCACAAAGATGGAGAGGATGCTCTAGCCATCCCTCCCCTCTCCAAAAATCCGGGATTGGAAAATCTCGGATTTTTTTGTGCGCCCAGGCCTGCGCCCCGCGGCCCTTCCTTTTCCCCAGACCCAAACAAACCAGAATCATCCTACTACGACAGAGGAGAATCGTCAGATGTGCAACAAGACATGCCGCACCAGCGGCGACTTTGAACAGGGCGCCGTCAGTGCAGAGAGCCGCAAGGGCTTCCTTTCCATGTTGATGGTGATGCTAGGCTTCACCTTCTTCTCCGCCTCCATGTGGGCGGGCAGCACCCTGGGCGCCGGCATGGACTTCACGGGCTTCCTGTGGGCGGTCATGGCGGGCAACCTGATCCTGGGGGCCTACTGCGGCGCCCTGGCCTTCATCGCCGCCCGCACCGGCAACTCCATCCACATCCTCTGCCGCTATTCCTTCGGCACCAAAGGCTCCTATCTCCCCAGCTTCCTGCTGGGCATCACCCAGGTGGGCTGGTTCGGCGTGGGCGTGGCCATGTTCTCCATCCCCGTGCAGAAATGGCTGGAAAGCATGGGGCATGCCTGGGCCTCCTCTTCCGCCTCCCTCTGGTACATCACCCTGGTGGCCGGCCTGCTCATGACCTCCACCGCCTATTTCGGCATCAAGAGCCTCACGGTCCTCTCCTACGTGGCCGTGCCCGCCATCATCCTCCTGGGCCTCTATTCCTCCATCCGCGCCCTGACCACCGGATTCCCCGTGGAGGGGACCGACACCGTGCGCACGGGATGGGAGGTGATTTCCTCCTTCCGCCCGGCCCCTGAAGTCGCCATCGGCGCGGCGGCGGCCATCGCCATCTCCGTGGGCTCCTTCATCTCCGGCGGCTCCTGCACCCCCGACTTCGTCCGTTTCTCCAAGAACGCCAAAATCGCCGTGGTCACCACGGTCATCGCCTTCTTCCTGGGGAACTCCCTCATGTTCTTCTTCGGCGCCGTGGGCACCATGACCTACCAGGTCAACGACATCTCCGAGGTGCTCTTCAAGCAGGGGCTCCTCCTGTGGGCCATCATCGCCCTGGGCCTGAACATCTGGACCACCAACGACAACGCCATCTACACCTCCGGGCTGGGCTTCTCCAACATCACGGGCATCCCCAAGCGCTTCACGGTGCTCTTCAACGGACTCCTGGGGACCCTGGCCGCCCTCTGGCTCTACAATAATTTCTGCGGCTACCTGAACATCCTCAATGTCTTCCTGCCGCCTGTGGGCGCCGTGGTCATCGCCGACTTCTTCGTGCGGCGCAAGATGAACTACCTCGCCCCCGAGGCGGAGAACTTCTGCAAGGTGAACTGGGTCGCCATCGTGGCCTGGGCCATCGGCTCCCTCGTCGCCTTCCAGGACATCGGCATCCGCGCCTTGAACGGCATGGCCGCCGCCGCGGTCTCCTATCTTGTGCTGGCGGCCTTCCGGGACCATTTCCAGGCCACCCGCCGCATCCAGGAACTCCTGGAGAAGCACGAGGGCCGGTAGCCCGCCTGCCTCCCCCTCCTCCCCATGCGCGGGGAGGGGGC
>JAEDNB010000076.1 GCA_016302725.1 Lentisphaeria bacterium | reverse complement strand
GAGAGCACAGAGGGTAGGCCCATGCCAGCATGGGCCTACCGGGGGTATTTTTTTGGATTTCTCTTTTTGTTTCCTTGTTGCAATAACTTGGGAAAAACACGGAGGGCACGGAAGGCCCGGCAAGCCGGGCACACGGAGAGCACAGAGAGTAGGCCCATGCCAGCATGGGCCTACCGGGGGTATTTTTTTGGGGGATTTCTATTTTTGTTTCCTTGTTGCAATAACTTGGGAAAAACACTAACCCGGTTGGGCCATGCCAGCATGGACCAACCCTCCGTGGTCTCCGTGTGCGCCGCAGGCGCCTTCCGTGGTCTCCGTGTTTAAGCGGCAGCGCCTCCGTGTTTCTGCCTACGAGCAGTCCGTCATGGTGTCCTGGCCTATCCTGGGAGGGGGTATATTGAGGTTTTCGCCGACCTGGAATGGGAAAGTCGGCCCCTTCCTCCCAGGAACGAGAGAGAACCAGAGTATTTCATGACGGACACCCCCAGCAAATCCAACACGGTTGGCGAACTGACGCCTGGCATGCGCCAATACATGGAGGCGAAGCGCTCCCTGCCCAAGGACACCCTGTTGATGTTCCGCATGGGGGATTTCTACGAGATGTTTTTCGAGGACGCCAAGATTGCGGCGGGCCTCATGAATGTGGTCCTCACCAGCCGGGCGGGCGCCCCCCTTTGCGGCGTCCCCTACAAGGCGGTCCGCCTCTACGTGCCCAAGTTGCTGGCGGCGGGGTACAAGGTGGCCCTGGCCGACCAGATGGAGGATGCCAAGCAGGCAAAGGGGCTGGTGCGGCGGGACATCACCGAGGTGATTTCCCCTGGCACGGTCATGGAGGACTCCCTCCTGGATGACCGCCGCAGCAACTATCTGGCCGCCCTGCTGCCCGCCTCCCGGGGAGGCCTGTGGGGGCTGGCCTCCCTGGAACTCTCCACCGGCGAATTCCGGGTGGCCGAACTCAATGGGGAGGAACTGGAGGCTGAAGTGACCCGCCTGAATCCCGCCGAGGCCCTGGCCCCCGCCACCCTCCTGGAACAGTGGGAAAAGAACGGCTTCCCCCAGCAACTCCCCTACCGCCTCCAGTGGACTCCCCTGGAAGACTGGCACTTCGACATCCCCTTGGCCACCCAGGAACTCCAACGGCATTTCCACGTGGCCTCCCTGGATGGCTTCGGCTGCCGGGGCATGGAGGTCGCCCTGGGCGCCGCCGGCGCAATCCTCCACTACGCCTGCAGAAACCTCCGCAAGGACGCCTCCAACATCACCTCCATCGTCGCCTACCAGCCAGGGGAATGCCTCATCCTGGACCGCATCTCCCAGCGCAACCTGGAATTGGTGGACCCCCTCTTCACCGGGGAAAAGAACAACACCCTCCTCTCCGTGATGGATGAAACGGTCACCCCCATGGGAGCCAGGCTCCTCCGGGACTGGATGCTGCGCCCCCTCCGAAAACGCCAGGAAATCCTCCGCCGCCAGGATTCCGTGGGCAATCTGGTGGAAAAGCCCATGCTCCTGGGAGAACTCCGGGAGAGCCTCGCCGCCATCCGGGATCTGGAACGCACCGTCACCCGCCTGGCCGTGGGCAGCAACGCCACCGCACGGGATCTGGTGGCCCTCCGAAATGCCCTGGAAATGCTCCCCGGACTCAAGACGCTCCTCCGGGACGCCTCCGCACCGCTCCTCCAGGAACTGGGGGAGGCCATGGAGGAAATGCCACAGCTGGCCGGCGAAATCCGCCGCGCCGTGGTGGAGGAACCCCCGGCAACCATCCACGACGGAGGACTCTTCCAGGCGGGATACAACCAGGAACTGGATATCCTCCGAACCGCCTCCTCCGAGGGCAAGGACTGGATCGCACAATACCAGCTCCAGGAACAGCAACGCACCGGAATCAAATCCCTCAAGGTCCGATTCAACAAGGTCTTCGGATATTTCATCGAAATCACAAAAAGCTTCCTGGACCAGGTCCCCCAGGAGTATATCCGAAAGCAGACCATCGTCAACGGAGAACGCTTCATCACCCCGGAACTCAAGGAAATCGAGGACAAGGTCCTGGGGGCCGACGAAAAGTCCCGCGCCCTGGAATACGAACTCTTCCAGGAAATGCGGCAGCAGGTCTGCCAACATCTCCCCGCCATCCAGAGGAGCGCACGCGCCATCGCACAGGTGGATTGCCTGGAAAGCCTGGCTCAGGTCGCCAACCAATACCAATATGTCCGCCCCGAAATCCTGGAAGACCCCGTCTTGGAAATCCTGGATGGACGCCATCCCGTCCTGGACGCCCGCATGACCGACACCCCCTTCGTGCCCAATGACTGCCACCTGGACGCCAACGACGGGCAAATCGCCCTCATCACGGGACCCAACATGGCGGGAAAGTCCACCTACATCCGACAGGTGGCACTCCTGGTCCTCATGGCACAGATGGGCTCCTTTATCCCCGCCCGCGCCGCCCGCATCGGACTGGCCGACCGCATCTTCACCCGGGTGGGCGCCGCCGACGACCTCTCCCGGGGACAGTCCACCTTCATGGTGGAAATGGTGGAAACCGCCAACATTCTCAATCACGCCACCCCAAAAAGCCTCATCATCCTGGATGAAATCGGACGGGGCACCTCCACCTTCGACGGGCTCTCCCTGGCCTGGGCCATCGCCGAATATCTCCACGACACCCCCGCCGCCAAGGCGAGAACCCTCTTCGCCACCCACTACCACGAACTCACCGACCTGGCCCTCTCCAAGCCAGGCCTGCGCAACTACACGGTCCTGGTGCGGGAACAGGGGGAGGAAATCCTCTTCCTCCGGAAAATCATCCCCGGCATCGCCGACCGCAGCTACGGCATCCACGTGGCCCGCCTGGCCGGCATCCCCAAGCCCATCCTGAAACGGGCCCAGCAGGTGCTGGAAAACCTGGAATCCAACGAGTTCGACGAAAACGACCGCACCCGCCCCAAACTCGCCGAGACAAAGCGGAGGGGCAAACGCTCCCCCGCCGCCAACCCCAATCAACTCACCCTGGGATTCCTCTGACCCCCAGGCCCCGCGCCAACGCCCCCGCCAGGGCGGGATGACGCCGGCAAAGAGAGCCATGCTTTTCCTCCTCTACAATCTCCTCTTCCCCCTCCTCCTTCTCCTCTATCTCCCCTTCTACGCCGTCCATATCCTGCGGCGGGGCGGCCTGACCCGGGATTTCTGGGAGCGCTTCGGCCTCTTCCCCCGGGAGGTGAAGGCCCGCCTCCGCGCCCTGAAGGCCCCCGTGTGGGTGCACGCGGTCTCGGTGGGGGAGTGCGTGGAGGCCGTCTCCTTCATCCGGCGCTGGCGGGAACGCTCCCCAAAAGAGGAGTTTGTCCTCACCTGCGGCACTTCCACGGGATTCGCCACCGCCCGCCGCGGGCTGCCGCCGGAGGTGCCCTGCCTCTATTGCCCCATGGATTGCTGGTGGATGGTGCGACACGCCGTGCGCCTTATCCATCCCCGGCTCCTGGCCATCCTGGAGGTGGAAATCTGGCCCAACCTAATCCGCCAGACCCGCGCCAGCGGGGCAAAGGTGGTGATGGTGAATGGACGGCTCTCCGACCGCTCCAGCCGGGGATATGCCCGGTGGGGATTCTTCTTCCGACCCCTCTTCCGCGCCTACCACCTCCTCTGCGTCCAAACCCCGGACGACCAGGCCCGGCTGGAACGGGTCATGGGAAAGGATGACCGCATCCACGTGGTGGGCACCGTGAAATTCGACCAGGTGGCCGCCGGAAACGGCGCAAAGGTGGAGGACGCCCTCCAAAAGGCCTTCGGTTCCGCCCCGCATCCCCTCTTCTGCGTGGGAAGCACACACCCAGGGGAGGAAAGCCTTGTCTGCGGGGCCTTCGCCAAACTCCTCCCCGCACAGCCCCAGTGGCGGATGGCCCTGGTCCCACGGCACGCCGAACGGGCGCAGGAAGTCGCCGCCCTCCTGGACTCTCTCCATCTCCCCTGGCAGGCCATCGCCCCCGTCCCCGGAAATCCCCCCCAGGCCCCCGACGGTGAGGCACGGGTCCTCCTCGTCAATACCACCGGACAACTGATGGCCTACTACCAGGCCGCCGAACTCTGCTACGTGGGCAAAAGCCTCGCCGGACAAACCGGCGGTCACAATATCATCGAACCCGCTATCTTCGGAAAGGCCATCCTCTATGGCCGCCATATGGAGAATTTCCGGGAGGTGGACCACCTCTTCCGCCAGGCCCAGGCCGCCCAGCCCGTGGAGGAGGACGAACTCTTCGCCCCCACTCTCCAGGCCCTCATGGAAAATCCCCAAAGACGACAGGACCTGGGGCAACGCGCAAAAGCCCTCGTGGAAAAACACAGGGGCGCCATCGACCGCACTCTCGACCTCCTGGATTCCCTCCCGTAACCGACAGACGCCGCCGCTTCACCGGGAAGGGCCGTCCGCCCCTCCCCTCGGCTCCCCCCCTGGAGGCTCAGGGCGGAAGCCCGCGTGGTGAAAGGGGCGGCGTCTCCCTTTGTGCCGCTCCCATGCCTTCCTCCCCGCCCAGCTCCGCCCTGCCCATCCAGGAGATTCGAGAGGACTTCCTCCAGGCTGTTTCCCCCCCCGGGGGAATGGTTGTACTCACCGCCCCCACGGGCAGCGGAAAATCCACCCAGGTCCCCCAGTGGCTGCTGGGGGCGCTTCCCCAGGGAAAGGCCATCCTGGTCCTGCAGCCGCGACGCCTGGCGGCCAGGATGCTGGCGGAGCGCGTGGCGTGGGAACTGGGGGAGAAGGCGGGGCAGACGGTGGGATATGTCACCCGCTACGACCGCGCGGTCTCCCCGGCCACCCGGGTGCTTTTCGTCACGGAGGGGATTCTTACCAGGATGCTATTGAATCCCAAGGAGCTGGAGCCATATGGGGCCATCGTCTTCGATGAATTCCACCAGCGCACCCTGGATGGCGACCTGGGCCTGGCCATGGCCTACGACCTGCGCCGCCGCCGACAGGATCTGCGGCTGGTGGTGATGAGCGCCACCCTGGACAGCCAACGCGTGGCCGCCTATCTCCAGGGAAGCGTCCTCCTCCAATCCCAGGGCCGCCTCTTCCCCGTGGAACTCTCCTACACGCCCCGGAGCACTTTCAAGAATCTCTATCAGGCCACCGCCAACGCTCTCCGGGAACTGCTGGAGGCGGGGCATGAGGGGGATGTCCTGGTTTTCCTGCCCGGCGCCGCCGAAATCCGCCATGCCGCAGAGGCCATCCGCAAAACCCGCTACCCCGAACCCCTCCTCCTCCTGCCCCTCTATGGCGAAATGCCCCCAGAGGCCCAGCATGCGGTCATGGAAGCCGCCGACCGGAGAAAGGTGATTCTGGCCACCAATATCGCCGAAACAAGCCTCACCATCCCCGGCGTCCGCATGGTCATCGACAGCGGACTGGCCAAGGTCAGCCGCTTCGACGCACAGCGGGGCGTCAATCTCCTGGAAACCGTCCCCATCTCCAACGACGCCGCACAGCAACGGGCCGGACGCGCCGGACGGGAAGCCCCAGGACTCTGCCGACGCCTCTGGAGCGCCCTGGAACAGGACCACCGCACCCCGCATACCCTCCCCGAAATCCAACGCCTCGACCTGGCAGACTCCATCCTCACCATCCACTGCTGTGGATACCGAGAGGACGAGGCCTTCCCCTGGTTCGAGGCACCCCCGCCCCGGGCACGCCAAGGCGCCCGCGAGATGCTCGCCCGGCTGGGACTGCTGGATGCCCAGGGGGAAGTCACCCCCCTGGGACGCGCCGTCCGCGCCTATCCCGCCCATCCCCGCCTGGCCCTCCTCCTCCTCCTGGGAAAGGAACAGGGCGCCTTCCGCGAGGCCTGCGGGGTGGCCGCCATCCTGGAGGGACGCCCCCTCATGCTGCGGCGGGGAAGCGCCGACACCCTCACACAGCACCGGGGAACCCTCCGGCGGCAGACACGGGGAAACCCCGCCCCGGAATCCGATTTCCTCGCCCAGTTGACCCTCCTCCAACAGGCACGGGAGTGCCATTTCGACGAGGAGGCCTGCCTGCGCCTGGGAATCCTCTCCGGCGCCGCACGGGAAATCTGCCGGAGCTGGCAGGACCTCCTCCGGCTGACCCCCAGGGAGGGATACCACCCCGCCCCCAATCCCCCCCTCGCCCTGGCAAGAATCCTGATGCGGTGCTTCCCAGACCGCCTGGCAAGACGGCTGGACAACGCTACCCTCAACTGCGAATTGGCGGGCCGACGACGAGCCCTCCTCTCCCCCCAGTCCCTCGTCCGGGAGGAACCCCTCCTGGTGGCCGCCGAAATGCGGGAGGTCTCCGCCGGAAAACTCCCCGGCACCACCACCGAACTCTCCCTGGTCTCCGGAGTCCGGGAGGAGTGGCTCTGGGAAGATTTCGCCGACAGCCTCCAGGAAACCCAGGACCTCCTCTGGGACGGCGTCCGCCAGCAGGTCTTCCTCCGACGCACCCTCTCCTGCCAGGGACTCGTCCTGGAGGAATCCCTCCGCAACGACCCCGACCCTGAAAAGGCCGCCGAACTCCTCCACCAGCAAATCGAATCCACCAACAGCATGCCCCTCCTGGGGTGGGACGAGGAATGCCGCGAATGGATGGAACGGGTCCGCTTCCTCCGGGAACATTTTCCCCAATGGGACTTCCCCGAATACTCCCCGGAGGAGTGCAGGAAGGCCCGGCAGGCACTCTGCCAGGGCGAAACCAAATACAGCGCCGTCCGGAACAAGCCCGCGCTCCCCTTCCTCCAGGCACTCCTTTCCCCGGAACAGCGCGCCGCCGTCCAACGCCTCGCCCCACCTACACTCCCCCTCCCCCATAACCGAAAACTCCGCCTGGAATACCACCCCGGACAACCCCCAAAGGGACGGGCGAAAATCCAGGAACTCTATGACGTGACCGGACCCGTGACCGTGGGTGACGGCAAAATCCCCGTCCTCCTGGATATCCTGGCCCCCAATTTCCGCACGGTCCAAATCACCGACGACCTGCCACGCTTCTGGCAAGTCCACTACCCCTCCATCAAGTCCCAACTCCAGCGACGGTACCCAAAACACCAATGGCGATGAAGCTCATCCACGAAAATAACCTCCTCTTCCGACTCGATGCAGGAGAGTCCTCCTACGCTTTCCAGGTGACCCCCGACGGAAGGCTCCAACATCTCTACTGGGGCGGCAGGGTGGACGCCATGGAGGAACTGGCACGACTCAACGGAAAAAACTCATATCCATCGGAACCCTCCCTGGACCCCCAGGACAACCAATGCTGGCGGGAACACCAACTCTGGGAGTTCGCCCCCGAGGACATCGGGGTCTACGCCCCCGCCACCGCCACCGTCCGGAATGCCTGGGGAAACGTGGTCACCGACCCTAGATATGTCTCCCATCGACTCCTCCCCGGCAAGCCCGCATTGGCGGGACTCCCCGCCGCCTACGCCGAACCCCAGGAGGCACAAACCCTGGAGGTGACCCTGGAAGACCCCAATACCCACGTCCAATTCGTCCTCCGATATACCGCCTTCCAGAATCTCTCCGCCATCGCACGCTCCATGGTGGTCGTCAACCGGGGGGACGCCCCTGCGGAACTCCTCCGCGCCGATTCCCTCACTGCCGATTTCTGGCACGAATCCCTGGATGTCTGCTTCTTCGATGGCTTCTGGGGAAAGGAACGATGCTTCCACCGGGAAGCCCTCCAGGGAGGACGAAAAACCCTGGAGTCCACCCGGGGACTCTCCGGACATGCCATGAACCCCAGCGTCATCCTCTGCGACAGGACGACCACCGAGGAAACGGGACGCGCCTACGGCGCACTCCTGGTCTATAGCGGAAATTTCGCCATCGAGGTGGACCAAAGCCCACTCTACCGCACACGCTTGAGCCTGGGACTCCATCCCCAGCGCTTCCAATGGCTCCTCCAGCCCGGCGAATCCTTCCAAACCCCGGAGGCCCTCCAGGCTTTCTCCCCCAATGGACTGGGAACTCTCTCCCGAACCTTCCACGACCTCCTCCGAAACCACCTCATCCCCAGAAGGTGGAGAGACGCCCCAAGGCCTATCCTCATCAACAACTGGGAGGCCATGCACTTCGATTTCTCCAAGGAAAAACTGGTGAATCTGGCACGCACCGCCAAGGAAAACGGCGTGGACCTCCTCGTCCTCGACGACGGATGGTTCGGAAAACGAAACAGCGACCGATGCGCCCTGGGAGACTGGACCGCAAACGAAAAGAAAATCTCCGGAACCATGGGGGAACTGGCCGACGCCATCCGCGCACAGGGTGTCAAGTTCGGACTCTGGTTCGAACCCGAAATGGTCTCCCAGGATAGCGACCTCTTCCGAAAACACCCGGATTGGGCCATCCAGGTCCCTAACCACTCCCTCAGCTACCACCGCTTCCAATATGTCCTGGATTTCTCACGCCCCGAGGTGGTCGACTATGTCTATGAAAAGGTCGCCGCCATAATCCAGGAGGCAAAACTCGACTACATGAAGTGGGACGCCAACCGGGAAATGACCGAGGTCGGCTCCACCGCACTCCCCCCCGAACGACAGGGCGAACTGCCCCACCGCTATGTCCTCGGACTCTACGACCTCTACCAAAGGCTCAGCCACAGTTTCCCCAACCTCCTCATCGAAGGATGCTCCGCGGGAGGAGGACGCTTCGACGCCGGCATCCTCGCCTTCTCCCCACAGTTCTGGACCTCCGACAACTCCGACGCATTCAACCGCCTCTTCATCCAATACGGCACTTCCTTCTTCTATCCCTGCTCCGCCATGGGCGCGCATGTGGCCGTGAACTGGTTCCCCCAACGATACTCCCCCATCGAAACCCGCGCCGCCGTCGCCTTCGCCGGAACCTTCGGATATGAACTCGACCTGAACCAAATGCCCCCGGAGGAACTAAACCAGGTGAAGGCACAGTGCCAATTCTACCGCCAACACCACCATCTCGTCCAAAACGGCGACTACTACAGGCTCACAAGCCCATACGAAGACAATGTCGTGGCTTGGATGAATCTCGCCAAGGATAAGTCTGAATTCCTCCTCACCGTCGTCTTCGTCCGATGGGACGCCGCTTTCTATGGACGTAATCTCCGGCTCGCCGGACTCAATCCCAACGATACCTACTCCGACGGCACACAATCCTGGCCCGCCAGCCTACTCCTCCAGGCCGGATACCCCGTCTCCAGCCCCAAAAACGGCGATATGATCTCCCTTCAAATCCATTTCCAAAAAGCATAGACACGGAAACAGGTCGTGCACGGAGGGGGAAACACGGAGAGCACGGAAGGCCCGGCAAGCCGGGCACACGGAGAGCACAGAGGG
>JAEDNB010000075.1 GCA_016302725.1 Lentisphaeria bacterium | reverse complement strand
AGCCACTCTCAGCGATGCTGACGCAACTTAAGGAAACGGTTGAGTTGGAAGAATTTTTGAAGTTCGACCGTGTGACGAAGTCATACGGTTCCCTGAAAGCGGTTGACGACGTCACCCTGACCATACGGCGAGGCGAGATCTTTTCCATCCTAGGCCCCTCCGGCTGCGGAAAAACCACGCTCCTCCGAATGCTGGCCGGCTTCGACACGCCGGACAGTGGACGAATCCTCCTGGACGGAGAGGACATCACGGAGCAACTCCCCAATGAACGGAAGGTGAACACCGTCTTCCAGAACTACGCCCTCTTCCCCCACATGACCGTCAGGGAGAACATCGCGTTCGGGCTGAAATTGAAGCACCTCCCCAAGAAGGAAATCGACCAGCAGGTGGACAAGATGCTGGCCATGATCCAGATGGAGGCCTGCGCCGACAAGAAGCCCAACCAAATCTCCGGAGGGCAGAAGCAGAGGACCGCCATCGCCCGCGCCTTGATCATGAAACCCCGCGTCCTCCTCCTGGACGAACCCCTCGCCGCCCTGGACCTGAAACTGCGCCAGCGGATGAGCCTGGAACTCTCCCTCATCCACGACGAGGTGGGCATCACCTTCATGTATGTCACTCATGACCAGAACGAGGCCATGAGCATCTCCGACCACATCGCCGTCATGCACAACGGACGGGTGGAACAGGTGGGGACCCCGGCGGAAATCTACGAGGCCCCCAGGACCAGCTTCGTCGCCGCATTCATCGGAGACACCAATTTCTTCGACGGACGCATCTCCGAGGTGGTGGACTCCGAATACTGCTGGCTGGACGTGCCCGAACTGCCCCCCCTCCTCTGCTTCAACGACAAGAAGAAGGCCAAGGGCGACCTGGTCCACGTCTCCATCCGCCCCGAGAAGTTCTCCATCTCCGTGGAACGCCCTCAGACCGGCCCCAAGCAAAATGTCCTCCCCGCCACCGTGGAGGACATCGTCTACCAGGGCGACCATACCCGGTACTGGGTCAGCATCGCCCCGGACTGGCGGGTGGCTGTCACCCGCCAGCACAACCGCTTCATGCTGGACGAAAAGCCCATCACCTGGGGGGACAAGGTCTTCATCTCCTGGCAGTCCGATGACGGCTTCATGCTGGAACGCTACAGCGAGAAGGACGAGGACCTCCTCCAGATGCCGCCCCAGCTTCCCGGGGACGAACCCGCCCAGGAGGACGCCTCCCCTGCCTCTCCCCCCTTGGAATCCCAGGGAGGAGAACGGAAATGAAGCCTGCCGAAATGCGCCGGCGGACCCTGGGGGAGTGTGCGGTCACCGCCCCCTCCCTCCTGTGGATGACCGTCTTCTTCCTGCTGCCAACCCTCATCATCTTCGCCATCTCCTTCCGCAGCCGCGGGGAGAACGGGGGCATCGGCGACCAGTGGACCCTGGAGACCCTGAAGGCCCTCAGCTATCCCAACTACCCCTCCATCATCTGGAGGACCATCTGGATGAGCGTGGCCTGCACGGGCATGACCCTGGCCATTGCCGTGCCCGTGGCGTACTACATCGCCCGGGTCTCCGCCAAGGTGAGGGACATGGTCCTCCTCCTGACCATCATCCCCTTCTGGACCAATTTCCTCATCCGGATCTTCGCCTGGAAATCCGTCCTCCATCCCGATGGCCTGCTGAAGAATCTCCTGGTGGCCTGCCATCTCCTCTCCCCTGACGCGGTCCTCCTCTACCGGCCCGAGGCCGTCCTCCTGGTGATGGTCTACACCGAACTGCCCTTCGCCATCCTGCCCCTCTATGCCGCCGCCGAAAAGTTCGACTTCTCCCTCTTCGAGGCGGCCATGGACTTGGGCGCAAGCCGCCTCCATGCCTTTTTCCGCGTCTTCGTGCCCGGAATCGCAGACGGATTGCTCTCCGCCTGCCTGATGGTCCTCATCCCCTGCATCGGCTCCTATGTCATCCCCGACATGGTGGGGGACAAGGACTCCATGATGGTGGGAAATGTCATCGTGAAGATGACCCTGGAACACAGGAACCTCCCCGCCGCAGCCGCACTCTCCGCCGTGATGACCGTCATCATGTTCCTCCCTCTCCTCTATTTCCTCAAGGGAAAAAAGCAGCCTGACGGCACCGCCAAGCCGGCGAAGGAGGTGGTCTGATGGGAATGCGCCGAAGCCATTTCCCGGGGATTCTCACCTGGAGCGTCCTCCTCTTCTTCTATGTGCCCATCCTCCTGCTGGTGGTCAACTCCTTCAATGCCAACCGGCAGGGCACGGTCTGGATGGGCTTTACCCTCCGATGGTACGCCGAACTCTTCTCCGCCAAGGGACGCCCCATCTGGGCGGCGCTCTCCAATACCCTCATCGTGGCCACCCTCTCCACCTTGATTTCCACATTCCTGGGAACCTGCGCCGCCTTTGCCCTTCATAAGTACAAGAGCCGTCTCCAGGATTTCCACTACTGCCTCATCTACACCCCCCTGGTGGTGCCCGAAATCCTCATCGGCATCAGCCTCCTCATCTTCTTCATCGCCCTGAAGGTCTCCCTGGGCCTGGGGACCATCGTCCTCGCCCACGTCACCTTCTGCACCAGTTACGTGACCATGGCGGTGCTCTCCCGCCTCCAGGATTTCGACATGACCATCCTGGAGGCGGCCAGGGACTTGGGGGCCAACCGATGGGTCACCACCTGGAAGGTGCTGGTGCCCATTATCCTCCCGGGAATCTTTGCCGGGGCGCTCCTGGCCTTCACCCTCTCCATCGACGATTTCGTCATCACCTTCTTCGTGAACGGGCCGGGCACCACCACCCTGCCCATCCAAATCCAGGGCATGATCAAGCGGGGCACCCTGACCATGATCAACGCCCTCTCCACCCTCCTTCTCGCCATCACCTTCCTGGTCATCCTGGGATATCAGATCATCCTGAAGCGAAGCCAGCGCAATGCGGGGTGAAGGGTCCGCCGCCGCCCCTGGGCATGCCCGGGGATTTGGCGCAGACAGCCCGCCCCGCGGATTTCCCATACCACCCCTTCTTCAGAGGAGCCACAATGCCTACGCTGAAAGACTTCAATGCCCGCAACCGGCGGGAAAGCCTCTCCCTCTTCGAGGACGAAAGCCGCAGCCACTGCACTGTGGAGGAGGCGCAGGCCTACCAGCAGACCCTGGCCCGCGCCCGCCGCCGCCGTGCCCTCATGGTGGTCATCCCCCTGCTGGCGGCCCTGGTGGGAGTGGGAATCTACCTGCACCTGCGGGCCAAGGCCGCCGCCCGGGAACAAGCCCGGCATGAGGAGGAGGAAAAACAGCAGATGGCCTCTCCCCAGGAACGCAGCGAGGGGCTGGAGAGCGCCCGGCTGGTCATCCGCGTCCAGGGACCCTCGGAGGATGCCCTGCCGCCACAGGTCTCCTATGTGGTGCAGCAGGCCTTCTGGCAGAAGCCCAGCGAGGTGCGCGTGGTCCGGGTCCTTGGCGGCATGATGAACTCCCTCCCCTTTGCCTTGACCCTGAATGGGGAGGAGGAGATCCCCGTCCGCACCGCCTCCGGAGAGGAAATCACGCTCCATCTGTCCGACAGGAGGGTGGACGCCCAGAATCTGGCGGATGGGGTCTCCCAGTACTGGAACCGACTCTATCCCGAGGCGCTCCATCCCATGAAGATTGAAATCCCCAAGGCCGAAGAAAGCCCATACCAGAGGGAGGAGAAGAAGAAGCTGGAGCGCTTCCAGAAGATGCCCCAGCTGGACGACCCCAGGATGTCCAATCCCTCCGACCACTAGGCGGAGGCTGGGCTTCCCCCGCCCGCGCCCGGGAAATGCCGCTCCCCTGCCAAAGCCCCTTTCCTCCCCTTCATCCCTCCCTCCCCTTCATCCCTCTTTGCTGCCCATGCGCGCATATAGCCATCATCAAATTGCAACGATTCTGGAAACGGCCGCTCCCATGCTGATGCTGGATGTGGCGGAACTGGATGAAAACGGGGGCGCTGCCCTGGGACGCAAGGCGGTCTCCATCAGCGAGGGGGTCTTCCAGGGGCATTTCCCCGGACAGCCCATCCTGCCGGGGGTGCTTCAGGTCTCCGCCATGGTGCAGCTTTCCCGCCTCCTCTTCCAGGAGTCCATCCCCGGCATTGGCGGAACGCAGATTGTCCTGCGCCAGATTCGCCGCCTGAAATTCCGAAAGCCGGTCTTTCCCGGCACGGTGCTGAAGGTGGAGGCCTGCCTGCAGGAGCGTCGTGTGGATGGAGAGGCGGAGTTCCAGGTCACCTGCAGCACGGAGGCGGGGCTGGCTTCGGCGGGAACGATTCTCCTGGCCCGGGTGAATACCTCCGACTACGACCATCCCCGGCAGATTGCGGAACGCCCGGAAAGCCCCTTCCGCCAGGCCATGGCCGAGGGAACCGCGACCGACGCCCTGGGGTTGATGAACATCCTTCCCCATCGCCCCCCCTTCCTTTTGCTGGACAAGGCGGTGAACCTGGGACAGGTGGACGCCCCGATGATTTTTGGGTGCAAGAACCTGAGCGCCTGCGACATGATGATGGTCGGAAACGCCACGGGGGTCTATCCCTTCCCCCTGATGCTGGAGGCCGCCGCCCAACTGGGATGCGCCCACGTCCTCTCCCTGCCCGAAAACCGGGGAAAACTGGGCATCTTCCTGGGCATTGACGAGGCGAATTTCTACCAGCACGCGAAATTCGGCGACCAGTTGGTGATTGCCGGGCATTGCGACGTGGGGGGGCGGGCCGGCCTCGCGGAGGGAGAACTCTGGGTGGATGACCAGAAAATCGCCTCCTGTGCCATGAAATTCATCCTGATGGATTCCCTGCATTGAACCAGAACGCCTCCAACCAGACGGCGGAGGAAACCCCCGCCGCCGCCCAATGCCCCTCCCCGGCCCCCATGCCCGAAAAGGCCGGCTTCCGCCATCTCCCTGAATTCGGCACGCTCTGCCTGGGATTGGCCGCCGCCCTGGCCGCCCTGGGATGGATGGGGCTCGCCTTGGCTGTTTCCTCCCCCACGGGAGGACTCTTCCCCAAGATTCTCACCTCCCATCTGGTGCTGGGCGCCCCCATGGGGGCCGTGCAGGGCGCGAAATATGCCGCGTTGCCCCTGTGGCAGAATGTCCTCTTCAACGGACTGGTCACCACCGCCCTCATCTGCCTCTTCAATACCCTCTTCGGACTCTCCGTGCGCAAAATCTTCCGCCTTCCTTTCCTGCAGGAGACCTTCCAGGGAATCCAGGTGGATGCCCAGCGGCAACGCCGGACCTGGGCCCGCTTCGGCATCTTCGGCATTTTCGCCTTCGTCTTCATCCCCCTCCCCCTCACAGGCCCCATCGTGGGCTCCCTTCTGGCCCGCTTCGTGGGGCTGCGCTACTGGGGGGCGGTGGGCACCGTGGTCAGCGCCAGTTTCGCCTCCATCCTGGCCTGGGGATATGCCGCCGACAAGGTGCAAAGGTATCTGGGAAGCCGTGTCCTCCAGTTTTTCCTGTGGGGGCTGATTCTCCTCACCTTTGGCCTGGCCGCCCTTTCCAAAATCCGCAATCTCCTATGGCCTTCCCGCCGGGAGGCAAAGGCGGAGGCGGAGGAGGGGGAGGCGGAAGCCTCCCTGGACCTGGAGTGGGAAGGGAAAGAGGAAGAGGAAGGGGGAAATGCGCCAAGGCCGTAGCCCGGCGCAGGAAAGGCAGGGGAGTCCCGGCGGACGCCGGAGATGGACATCGGGCGGCGCATCCCCCCGCCTGGAAAAATGGCAAAGGAGGAGCCCCCTCGTGTTCTTGTTCCGGACAGGATTGCTCATTGGAATGGCGCTGGCGCCTCTCCTCCTGGGAGGATGCGGAAAAGGCGGGGAAGCCCGCAGGGAAGGAATGGCCTCCCCTGGAGGCGGGACGGCATATCCCGCCCGCCGCCTCCTTCGATGCGCCTCCCCGGTGGACGGCATGCCCCTGGAGGCCTCCGTGGCATTCCCCCCGGGCTATGACAATGCCCATCGACGCCCCCTGATTCTGGTCCTGCCTGGGGCCGCTTTCCCCGAGGAGACGCCCCTGGGAGAGGCGATGGTGGCCAGGCTCTCCGACCCCCGTCCCGCCGGGGAATGCCCACTGGGGGTCCGGCTGGAGGATTGGGGCAGGGCGCTGGAGTATTTGACGGACAATTTGCCGGCAGAGCGCCAGAGGATATTTGCGGTGGGGCAGGGCAGGGCGGGGGTTGCCTTTGTCTGCCGTCATGCCTTGGAACTGGCGGGCGCCGTCCTGTCGTTTCCCCCTGGGGAGGAGAGGGAATTCACCCTGGAGGAGTTTCCCGTCTCCCATTTGGAGAACCTTCCCCTTTGGGTGGAGTTGCCTGCCTCCGGGGCCTCTCCGGGCGGTCGTGCCCTGAAGGCGTTCCTGGCGTCTCGTCCGGAAGCCCGCTTCAATGCCCCGGCCAGATTGCTGGGGGGGGCGGAGGGAATGGCTCCCCTGCTGGAGGCCTTCTCCTGGCTTTCGGCACAGCCCCCCCAGGACCATCACCGCCTGGTTTGGGAGTGGCGGATGGGGGAACCCTTCCCCCCCGGATGGTTGATGGCGGAACGCAGGGGGCCGGAACCCCAGGCCCTCCTGGAGGCCCGGCGCAGCCGGGAGGAGGGACGCACCCGACTGGAGGTCAAGACCCGGGGAATCCGCCGCCTCGCCCTGCAAAGCGATGCCCCGGAGTTCCGGCGGGGAGAGCCAATCCTGGTGCACTTGGATGAGGCAAAGCTCGGGGTCTCCCCCCAGCAGGGATGGGTGAAGCTGGAACAGGGCAAACCGGGGGAGTGGACCACCGCCGGGGTGCAGCCCACCATGCCCCAGACGCCGGAAAACGAGTGGACGACCCTCCAGAGTTTCCTGGCCCGCCCCGTGCTCCTCGTGGTGGGCACCGCTTTCCCGGAACGAACCGCCCTCTGGGAAGAGGCCGCCCAGGATTTCTCCCAGGAGTGGAAACGCCGCACAGGGATGCCCATCCCCGTACGGAGGGACGATAGCCTGACGGCGGCGGATATGCGGGAAAGGCGGTTGATTCTCCTGGGGGGAGGGGAGGAAAACCTCGTCGCCGACGCCCTCCTGGCCAGCGACAGATCCTTCCTCCGGCGCCTCTTCCAGACCCTCCCCCCCCAGGAGCAAACCCATGAAAAGACCTTCGCCCTCACCCTGTGCCCCGCGGAACTCCTGGCACCGGGCACCATGGCGGCCCTGGTGGTGGTCAATGATCCGCAGGAGATGAAATACGCCCTGCGGCAATTCCTCTCCCCGCAGGCGGAAAAAAACCAGTTCCTCCTCGCCTCCCCCGCCCAGATCCGCCTGGGACGCTTCTCCCCCGAGGGGAAGATCCTGCCGACAGACCCGGAAGAGGCGCGGGGGGATGGGCCAGGCACGACGCCCTCCGCGCCCTAGGGAGAGGGGGAAGGACAGACACACACGCAAGCGTCCTTGAATGACGCCCTCCGCGCCCTAGGGGGAGGGGGCCCAGGCAAGGGCTCCCGCGTCTTATTCCAGGGGAGCCTTGGGCAGGGAGTTGCGCCAGATTTCGGGAGTGTGCCCTGGGGCGGAGGCGTGCTCCGACAGGGTGCGGACACCCAGGCTTTCCAGCCGGCGGACGAGCTCGTCCGCGTATTCCGCATAGTTCCATGGGGCGGGGGGGGCGAAGCCGCGCTCCATGGCGCTCATGGCCAGGGGGAGGGTGGCGGCCATGATCCGGCTCCCGTAGACGGGGTCTCCCTTGTACAGCTGGAAGAGGACCTCCCCCTCCAGCCACAGTTCCCGCAGGACCTGGTCAGGGAGCCAGCCCCGCGTGGTGGCGGTGTAGCAGTTGTCGCTTCCCTTGGCCAGCGCCGTAGTCTCGCGCAGGTATTTCCAGACGAAGGCCCTTCCCGGCCCATAGTAGGGGCGGATGAATTTCTCCACCAGGCTCCAGGTGTCCAGGGAGGGGTTCCAGGTCAGCTTGCAGAGGACCCAGTTCCGCAGTTCAGGGAGGTCCGCGGCCTTGCCTCCTCCTCCCCCGCTGCCGTTCTGCTCAAAGATGGAGATGCCCCCGCAGGCCTGGAAGAAGCGGAGATTCTTGGCCAGGGTATCCCAATTGGGGTGGGGTTGCCAGAATTTCCGGAAGACGGTGGTGTAGTCCCACACCATCAACTGCTTCGCCAGGGGCGCCCAGCCCAGGAAATCCTCCCGCAGCGCGGAGTTGGGACCCGGGGTTTCCAGGGTCTGGAAACTGGCCGCCTCGATGGTGCAAAGGCGGATTGCCACGTTGTCCCGGGGCCGGATGGTCTTGGGGGGATGGCGGGTGAAACGGTAGGCCAGGGTCTCCACCATGACATGGGGAAACTCCTGCTCCACCGCCTCCGCCACCTGGTTCACCAGGTCGAGATACAAATCCGTCAAGCTCCCCAGCTCCTCCACGCGCTTCTGGCAGGCGTCGCACTGGCAAAAGCGCACGTTGTCATTCTGGCTGACGGAAAGGAAGCCCACGTTGCTGTCCTGGCGCAAAAAGTCCAAGGCATTTTTCACCAGTTCCCGTCGCATCTCCTGGTTCGTGAGGCAAAGTTGGGCGTTGGCCTTCCTTCCTGCCTTCTGGAAGGGATCCCGGCGATAGGAAAACCACTCCGGATGCTCCTGGAAGTACTTCTTGGGCGGAATCAAATGCTCGAAGGAGTGGACGTAGATGCGGAAGGAGACATCCCGGCACCCGCCGAAACGCTCGTCGTTGGGCTGGTACATCCCATTGCCCCGCATATGGGAATGAAAGGAGGGTTCGTTCCCGTTGACTGCGGTGGACACGGCCCGGACATAGAAGGGGGGGGAATACTGGTAGTCCCAGGAGGGGACCTCCCAGGCGGGGGGAAGGGAGGGGATGTGGGTGGCTTCCGCAGAGAGCCAAATCACCCCCACGCTCTCCTCCAGAAATTCGTAGACGGCGTACAGCGTCCCCCGGGGGCGCGCCCCGAAGAGATGCAGCCTCTCCCCCGAGGTTTTCAGGACAATCTGGTCCCGGCGCAACTCCCCAAGGGAGGAATGCCCGGAAATCCGCAGGCCCTCCTGGGTGGGCCCGATGACAAAGAGAGCCCCCGGCATCTCCGGGGCATAAGGCACCACGGGCAAATCCACGCCCGCGCTCTGAAGAAGGTGCTCCCGGAGTTCGCGGGCCGCGGTCTGCTCCGCCGGCGTCGCCTCGGGGCACAAGGCAATGCGATAATCTTGAAGGGGAATGCAATAGGCTAGGAAGCAAAGGAAGAAGAGAAGGGAGAGAAGAAAACGCATGATGGGGAAGGGGGGAAGACGCAAGGGGAAATGCGCTGGGCTGGACGCCCGACAACAATGGTGTAAATTAACCCAGTTTTCCCGGTGTGCCAGAATAGCTCAGTTGGTAGAGCACTTGACTTGTAATCAGGCGGTCGTCGGTT
>JAEDNB010000074.1 GCA_016302725.1 Lentisphaeria bacterium | reverse complement strand
GTCCATCCACGCCGCTGCCGCCCAGGAAGAGGTCGATGCCGCCGTAGGAGGCGATTTTCGCCTCGTAGCGTGCGCATTCCGCCTCCAGGTCCTCAGCCATTCCATTGAGGATGTTGACGTTTTCGGCGGGGATGTCGATATGGTTGAAGAGATTGTCGTGCATGAAGAACCAGTAGCTCTCGTGGTGTTCCCGAGGCAGTCCCACATACTCGTCCATGTTGAAGGTGACCACGTTCTTGAAGGAGACCTTCCCGGCCTTGTTGGCGGCCACGAGGCGCTTGTAGACGCCCAGGGGGGAGGAGCCGGTGGGCAGTCCCAGGACGAAGGGCTTGTCGCCCTTGTGGGCATTGATGGCCGCCATGATGTGGTTGGCGGCCCATTCGCACATTTTGTCGTAATTCTGCTGGATGATGACTTTCATGGTTCTTCAACTCCTTGCCCTGGGATTGGGTTCCTGGGCTTCCGCCGTCCTGGGAAGTATGGTGGGGCGCGGGGGGATGCGCCGCAGGGCGGGCCTGCGGGGTGTCCCTTCCTTTGCCGGGAGTGCGCGTTGCGGGCGGAGGCGGAACTGGCGCGACTCCATAATCTAGCCTGGGTCCGGGAAGTCGGTCCCTTTGTGTCGCCCTTTCCTGGCCTTCGGTGCCTTGGGGGCGGGCGTCTTGTCCCCTTTCCGGGTATTCGGGCTACGCGGGGGGGAGGAGGTCGGGGAGGGGCTCCTTTTTCACGGAGCCGTCGGGAAGGCGGACGAGTTGCTGGATTTTCTGTTCGGCGCCGGTGAGTTTTTCATCGCAGAACTTGCCCAGCTTCACGGCTCTTTCAAAGGCGTCCATGCTTTCTTCCAGGGGGAGTCCCCCGGTTTCCAGTTTTTGGACGATTTCCTCCAGTTCCTGGAGTGCCTGGTCGAAGGTGAGTTCCTTTTCCTTGTGTGGCATGGGGAGAGGTCAGGGGGTAGGGGGCTGGGGAATGGCGGTTTGGCTCTCTTCCACGGCGAGGGTGAGGCTGCCGTCCCCCAGGAGCGCGTGGAGGCGGGTTCCCCGTGGGGCGTCCTCCGCCTTCCGGATGGCGCGTTTCCGTTGGTCCAGGAGGATGCTGTATCCCCGTTTGAGGACACCGGTGGGGTCCAGGGTCCGCAGGGCGGCCTTCAGGGCTCCCAGGGCGGCCCGCTTCCGCTGGAGGATGGCGTCCTGTCCCAGGAGGAGAGCATGGCGTGCGTTTTCCAGTCGGGAGCGTCGTTTTTCGGCCAGGGAGGGGAGGGCCTGGTAGAGCCTCCCTTCATCGGTGGCGAGTCGGCTCTTCCGTTCGGAGACGAGGATTTCCGGGTGCAGGAGATGGGGGGATTTGAGGCAGTGCTGGAGCCTGGTGCGCCGGAGCTGTCCTTGCTGGAGGATGGCCTGGCGGAGCCTGGCTGTCAGGGTCTGCCGTTCCCGGGCGGCCTGGAAAAAGCCCTCCGTGACCATTTCGGCGGCCTTGGTGGGGGTGATGGCGTATCGGTCGGCGACAAAGTCCACCAGGGTATTGTCCCGTTCATGTCCGATGGCGGTGACGACGGGAGTCCTGGCGCTGGCGATGGCGCGGGCGAGGGGTTCGTCGTTGAAGCACCAGAGATCTTCGATGCTTCCGCCTCCCCGGGTCACCACGATAAGGTCGCACTCTCCGGTGTCGTCCAGGAGTTGGAGGGCGTTTCGGATTTCCTCGGCGGCGCCGTTGCCCTGGACCCTGGTGGGGGAGAGGAGGAGGGAGAGATGGGGGGCGCGGGCGAAGCAGGTGTGGACGAAGTCCCGGAAGCCCGCCGCGGCGGGGCTGGTGACCAGTCCCACGCATTTGGGGAAGGGGGGGATGGTTTTTTTCCGGGCGGGGTCGGTGAGGCCTTCCGCCGCCAGCCTGGCCAGGCTTTTGCGCATGGCCTCCATCAGGGATTCCTTGTCGTCCTTTGCCCTTTGGAGTTCCGTGGCCTGGAACTGGAGGGTGTTTTTGGGGGCGTAGAGGGTCAGGGAGCCGTAGGCGATGACCTTTTCGCCGCTTTTGAGCTCCAGTTTCCGGAAGAGTTCCGCGCCTTGGAAGAAGACCAGGGGGATGGAGTTTTGCCGTTCATCCCGCAGGGTGGCGTAGACATGCCGGGCGGGGGGGGCGTTGAAGACGATTTCGCCGCCGAGCCAGAAGTGGAAGGGGGCCAGTTCCTGGGCGACCACCTCCTTGAGGAGGTGGGAGAGTTCGGAGACAGTCCAGGCGAAGCGCGGGTCGTGCCGGGCGAAGAGGTCCTGGGCCAGGCGTCGTGGGGCCGGTGCGGCGTTCTCGCAGGGGATTTCGGTGTAGGGCTGGCTGGCCATGGGGGCGTTCCGGCGTCAGGAGGCGTTCCGGGAAGCCGGGGCTGGGGGCCGGGGCTTCCCGGAGGGGGTGGGATTTGGCTGGGGCCTAATCCTCGTCGTCGTCATCCAGGAGGTCGGGGAGGCTGTCCTCTCCCAGGGCGGCGAGGAGATTGAGGTCCGCCTCGTTGAGGGAGACCGCCAGGGCAAGGGTGGCTCCCTGGTGCTCGGCCTTGATGGTCTGGGGGAAGTTGGCGCCGGGGAGGAGGGAGGGGAGCAGCTGCTGGGCCATGGGCACCACCATGACATCCAGGAGGGACTCCTTCAGGAGTTTCGCCTCCTCGGCGGAGGCGACGGAGGCCTGGAGGCGCACATCCAGGGTGGTGGCGTCGCCGCCGAAGCGGAGGGCGACGCCCTTGATGCCCTTCAGGGCGTTCTTCTGGGCTTGGTCCAGGGAGCTGTCGGCCAGGAGTTCCTCCAGGGATTTACGGTGTTCCTGGGGGATTTCGGCGGCGATGGCGCACATGTCGTTGGCGAAATCGTCCCGGGCGGCCTGGAGGATGGGGGAGAGGGGGGCGGGGGCGGCGATGGCGGCCTTGAGGATGGCCTCAGGGGCGAGGAGGACGGTCTTCTGGTCCTTGGAGATGACCATGGCCAGGGTGATGGGTGCCTTTCCCTCCGGGGTTGCCTTGATTTTGTATCCATTGTAGCCGGCCACCTTGATGGGTTCGGGAGCCAGCTCGGGCTTCAGCATGGAGAGCATGGGAATCATGTCGAAGGTGGTCTTCAGGGAGGCGGGGGAGTAGAAGCCCAGGATGAACTTGGCGTTGGCGGGGTTGTCGGGGAGGTCCGCGTAGTCTTCGGCGCTGCCGCCCAGGACCGCCACCAGTTGGAGGGTGTCCCGGACCTCGGGGGGGCAGATGTTTTCGAAGTTCTTGGCGGCCTTGAGGTTTTCATCCGCGTCGGGGGCGGAGAGCTTCTGCTGGTGGATTTTGTCGGCGAGGGAGCCCTTGGCGGCCTTTTGGTTGGTCTGGACCTGGAGGAAAGCCTGGGGCAGGGCGACATTCTTGAGGGAGATGTCGGCTTGGAGGGTCAGTGCGGCGAGGAAAGCGCACAGGAGGGCGAGGTTTTTGGCCATGGTGGTGTGGGCTCCGGGTTGTGGGTGGGTTGTGGGCCCCTGGTGTGGGGCGCTGTGGTGGTGTTTCCGTGTGAATGCGGGTGGGGTCAGTTGAAGTGGATTCTGGGGTCGATGAGGACGTAGCAGAAATCGGAGAGGATGTCCCCCAGGAGGGCGAGGACGCTGGTGAGGGCCAGGATGCCCATGAAGACGGGGTAGTCCCGTCCCACGATGGCCTCCATGCTCAAGTTTCCCATGCCGGGGATTTCGAAGACCCGTTCGATGATGACGCTTCCGGCGAACATCACGGTGAGGACGCTGCCGAAGCCGGTGGCCACGGGGATGAGGGCGTTTCGGAGGGCATGCCCCCAGAGGGCCCTCTGGGGGGAGCCGCCCTTGGCGTAGACGGTCCGGATGTAGTCGCTGTTGATTTGCTCCAGGAGGGAGTTTTTCATCAGGAGAGTGAGCATGGCGAAGGAGCCGGCCACGTAGCAGAGGATGGGGAGCACCATATGCCGGAGCATGTCCCAGAGCCGTTGGGGGAGGGGGAGGGCCTCTGCGTCGGGGGATTGGAATCCGGAGGCGGGGAAGAGGTCCCAGAAGCCCTCCGTGGTGCCGCAGAGGAGCATTTTCAGGAGCATTCCCAGGGCGAAGACGGGGATGGCGTATCCGATGAAGATGGCCACGCTGGAGAGCATGTCGAAGGGGGTTCCGTGCCTGACGGCCTTGGCGACTCCCAGGGGGATGCAGACCAGGTAGGTGAGGAGGAAACTGCTGAGGCCGAAGGCCAGGGAGACGGGGAAGCGCTGGGAGATCATTTCCCAGGCGGTCTTGTTGGAGAATTTGTAGGAGCGGCTCAACATTCCGCAGCGTTCCTTCCAGAGCCACTTCCAGTATCGTTGCCAGAGGGGTTTGTCAAAGCCGTAGATCTGGCGGAAATTTTCCCGTTCCCGTGCCAGGGCCTCCTGGCTGGCGGCCGTCTCCCCCTGGGCGGCCTGGGCGGCTTCCCCTCCGGCGCCCATTCCCTTCATGCGGAGCATCATCTGGTCCACAGGCCCCCCGGGGAGGAACTGGGTGATGGAGAAGCAGAGAAGGGTGATTCCCAGGAAGGTGGGGATGACCAGGAGGAGCCTCCGGAGGAAATAATCGAGGCGGGACATGTCCGTGCCTTGGGGTCGGGGTTACGGGGCGGTGCTGTCCTGGAGGGTATGGAGCAGCATTTCCCGGGCCTGTTCCGGCATGGAGAGGAGCCTGGCCCTAGTCAGGTCGTCCACCTCCGGGCAATTGGGGTGGAGGGAGAGGGCGTGCCGGTAGAGGGCGAGGGCCTCCGTGGCGGTGGTCTGGGGGCAGCGTGCCATCATGGCATAGCAGCAGGAGAGCATTTCGGTGGCCTTTTGGGAGAAGGCCTCGTCCGTAGAGGCGCGGATGGCTTCCTGGAAGAGATTGGCGGCGTCCTGGAAATCCGCCTTTGCGCCATCCTGGAAGGCGGGGATGGAGAGGTGCTCGATGCCCTGGGCATAGACGGCCATGGCCGCATTGTAGTCCATCTGTCGGAGTCGTTGCCGGATTTTCTGGAAGCAGAAGAGTGTGGCCAGGAGGAGGAAGAGGAGGAAGAGGGTGTTTTTGAGGCACAGGGAGGGGCGTGCCTTCTTTTCCTTTTCCATAGCCTTGGTCTCTTCGTTCATGGGGCGCTCCGTGGGGTCTGGGGGCGTTGTGGGGTCAGGGGGCGTGGGTTCCGTGCCGCGGTTTCGGATTGCCCTGGGGGGGCATGGCGTCGGGCTCCGTTATCGGAGGTGGGGTGGGTTTTCCGTCGGCAGGGGGCTGGGGTTTCCAGGGGCGGATTTGCGTGATGGTGGCCTGGGTGGGGTTTTCCCCTGTGGTCCAGAGGATTTCCCAGGTTCCGAGATAGCACTGGTATTCCCGTCCGGGGATTTTCTGGTATGCGGGCCTGGGGTCGGCGGCCACCACCTTTTGGGCGAGTTCCAGGATTTTCGGGATTTCCCTGCCGTGGCGTTGGCGGAGTTCGGGTGCCAGGGTGACCTGGAGGGCTTCCTGGGCGGGGGGTGTGTCGGCGAATCCCCCTGTGGCCTGGGGGATGCTGTCGGCATAGGGGAGGTATGGCTTGATGTCCAGCACGGGGGTGCCGTCCAGCAGATCCAGTCCGGAGACGTGGAGTCGGATTTGCCCCCTGGGTCGCAGTTCCAGCCGTTCCAGCTTCAGGGCGGAGAGTCCGAGGGGCATGGGGCGGAAGGGGGAGCGGGTGGCGAAGACCCCCAGCCGCCGGTCTCCCCCCAGCCTGGGGGGGCGCACCGTGGCCTTCCAGCCCTCCCGGAGATTTTCGTTGAAGACGAATATAACCCAGATATGGGAGAATGCCTCCAGGCCCCGGACGGTGTTGGGCTGGTTGTAGGGGGGGAGCAATTCCAGCCATCCCGTGGCCTCCGGGATCAAGCCGCTCTGCCGGGGGATTCCGAATTTGGTCCGGTAGCAACTGTGGACGGTGGCGATGGGGGAGAAGGAGAACACGGGGCCGTGGCTAGAGGAGTCTTTGGACAAGTTCCCGGATGGCGGGTTCCATCATGTCCAGGCAGGCGCGGAACTTTTCCAGGGGGAGATGGTTGGGGTCGAAGACATCGGTTTCCTCCCGCAGGATGGACATGAGGGTGCGTGTCTTGTTCCGTGCGGAGACGAATCGGGTCAGGAGTTCCTTCTCCTGGTTTGAGGTCATGCAGAGGATGAGTTCGGAGGACTTGATGAGTTTTGGGGTGAGGAGTTGGACGCCCAGCCTCCTGGGTTCCAGCCCCCGTTCCGCCAGCACCTTTTCCACCTCGGGGGCGATATGCTGACCATGCTGGGCGCGGAGTCCGGCGGAGTCGCAGGGGCAGTCGTCCAGCCCCTCCTGGGCGGCGGTCTTTTGGAAGAGGGCCGCGGCCAGGGGGGCGCGGGTGCGGTCTGAACTGCAGACGAAGAGCACTCGTGGCATGGGGATTACTTTTGGAGGGAGCGGAAGTATTCGATGGTGGCGGCCAGCCCCTCGTCGAAATTGGAGCAGGGCTTGAAGCCCGTGGCCTTCAGCTTGTCGATGGCGGCGTAGGAGTGCTTCACGTCCCCGGCGCGTTCCGCCTGGTGGAGGATTTCGGAGCGGGAGCCGGTGAGTTGGATGATTTTCCTGGCCAGGTCGTTGATGGTGATGACGCCGCCGTAGGCGATGTTGTGGACGCCGGTGGCCGTGCTTTCAGTGGCGAAGAAGGCGTTGGCGCGGGCGATGTCCTTCACGTAGATGAAATCCCGGGTCTGTTCGCCGTCGCCGTAGATGGTGAGGGGTTCGTTGGCCAGGGCCTTGGCGACGAAGATGGGGACGGCGGCCGCGTATTGGCTATGGGGGTTCTGGCGGGGTCCGAAGACATTGAAGTATCGGAGGCAGGCGGTGGGGAGGTTCCGTTCCCGGGTGAACATGGCGCAGTAGTATTCGTCATCCAGCTTGGTGACGGCGTAGGGGCTCTTGGGTTCGGGGGCCATGGTTTCCCGCTTGGGCACCTGGGGATTGTCCCCGTAGATGGCGGCGGAGGTGGAGAGGCAGAGTTTTTTGGCGCCGGCCTTGGCGGCGGCCTCCAGGACATTGAGGGTGCCCTGGGTGTTGATTTCCACGCATTCCTGGGGCTTGGACATGGATTCGGGCACGGAAATCATGGCGGCCAGGTGGAAGACGTAGTCCACCCCCTCCATGGCCTTTTCCAGGACGGGCTTGTCCAGGATGGAGCCCTCCCGGAAATCCACCTGGAAGCCCTCCAGGTTCTTCAGGAAGCCGGTGCGGAGGTTGTCCAGCACACGGATTTCCGCCTTCCCTTGGAAGGCCTCCACGATATGGCTGCCGATGAAGCCGGCGCCGCCGGTGACGAGAATGCGCATGATGTTACGGGGTTCCTAAATGGGGGTGTGTGGTGGGGTTGGGCGAACGGATGGGCGTCCAGGGGGTGTTCCTGGGGCGCAAGGGGGTGGGCTAGGTGGACTTGGCCTCCTTGCCCAGGCGGAAGGCCTGGAGGGCGGCCTGGACGACGTCGTCGCCCTTTTTGGCGAAGTGTTGTTGAATGGCCTTTTCCAGGGTTTCGGGGGGCATTTCCAGGAAATTGGCGATGGCCCCCAGGAGGACGATGTTGGTGTTCCTGGGGTTTCCGGAGGCCTTGGCCAGGGAGGCGGTGTCCAGGAGGAGGAGTCTTTGGTCCTGGCGGAGTTCCTCCAGGATTTGGGCTTCCTGGGGGTAGTCGGGGATATTGACAAGGGGGGTCTTGTCGGTGATGAGTGTGCCCTGTGGGGCGAGGGTGTCCCGATGGCGGAGTGCCTCCATGGGTTCCATGGCCACCACCATGTCGGCGGCGCCGGGGGTGATTTGGTCGGCGAAGATGGGGTTGCTGGAGAGTCTCAAGTGGGCGAAGACGGAGCCGCCCCGTTGGCTCATGCCATGGATTTCCGATTGTTTGACATGGAGCTGTTCGGCGACCGCCACCTTGCCCAGGATGGCGGCGATGGTCAGGATGCCCTGTCCGCCGACGCCGGCCAGAACGATATCGCATTTCATGGTGTGCTTTCTCCTTGGGGTCGGGCCATGGTCGCCTTGTGGGCGGGGAGGCCCGTCGATGGTCTGGTATGGGTGGGGGCTACTTTTTGGCGACTTTTCGGCGGAGGGTCTGGATGCATTCCCTCCGGGCGATGACGACGGAGATGCCGGGGTGCCGCAGTTCTTCCTGGAAGAGGGCCAGGTTTTCCTTGTGCCTGGCGGGGAGGGGGGTGATGACGCGGATATGTTCCCGGGGGACGCCCAGTCCCGCCACGATATCCTCCAGCCTTCCCTGGGCGGCGGATTCCTGTCCTCCGGTCATGCCGACGGTCAGGTTGTCCAGGATGACCACGGTGAGGGGGCTGTTTTCCCAGATGGCGTCCAGCAGTCCTGTCATTCCGGAGTGTGTGAAGGTGGAGTCTCCGATGACGGCCACGGGGTGTTTCATTCCGGCGTCTGCGGCGCCCTTGGCCAGGGTGATGGAGGCCCCCATGTCCACGCAGGAGGTGATGGCATTGTAGGGGGGAAGGGCTCCCAGGGTGTAGCAGCCGATGTCCCCGAAGATTTTGGCGTCGCCCACGGTTTCACAGGCTTCGGTGAGTGCCCGGTAGGTATCGATATGCGGGCATCCGTCGCAGAGCCTTGGGGGTCTTTGGCGGAGGGAGGCGGCGGGTTGCAGGATGGCGGGGGTGTCCAGTCCGCAGGCCTTTTGGAGGGTGCGGGTGTTGAGTTCCCCGGTGCGGGGCAGGGTGCCATCCATGCGTCCCAGGATTTTGTCGTTGCCCAGGGGTCCGCGGAGGGCTTCCTCCACCACGGGCATTCCCTCCTCCACCACCAGGACCTTCTGGCAGGACTCCAGGAGGCGTTTCACCAGGGCGAGGGGGAGGGGATACTGGGAGATTTTCAGGACGGGGTGGGGGCACTGGCCCCCGAAGGCCTCCTGGAGGTAGTTGTGGCCGATGCCGCAGGCCAGGATTCCCAGGGAGTGGTCGGGGCCGTCCGTGAATTGGTTGAAGGGGGAGTCCTGGCTGGCCTTCTGGAAGGCCTCCTGCTTGTCCAGGAGGGACTGGTAGTTGCGCTTGGCGATGGCGGGGAGGAGGACGAAGCGGCGGGGGTCTTCCGGGAAGTGGATGTCGTTCTGTGGGGCGGGCTGGTCAGCCACCTCCACGTCCGCCCGGGAATGGGAGAGGCGTGTGGTGAGGCGCACCAGGACGGGGGTCCCCATCTCCTCGGAGAGGCGGAAGGCGTAGGCCGGCATCTGGTAGGCTTCCTGCTGGGTGGAGGGTTCCATCACGGGAATCATGGCGAATTTCCCGTAGAAGCGGCTGTCCTGTTCATTTTGGGAGGAGTGCATGGAGGGATCGTCGGCCACGGTGACCAGCAGTCCTCCGTTTGCCCCCGTGATGGCGGCGTTCATGAAGCCGTCGGCGCAGGCGTTGAGGCCCACGTGCTTCATGCAGGCGATGGCCCG
>JAEDNB010000073.1 GCA_016302725.1 Lentisphaeria bacterium | reverse complement strand
GAACTGCGGGATCTGGGCTTTCGCTCCGCCCGCCTGAATTCCGGGGGGATCCCCTTCTTCGGAAGGATGGAGGACGGCTGGCGGGCCTGCCTGCATAGCCGGATTGCCCAGCGGGTCATGCTGGTGCTGGGACGGTTCCCCGCCCGGGACCTGGACGAACTCTACGAGGGGGAGACATCCCTCCCCTGGGAACAGTATCTCACCCCCGCCCAGAGCATTTCCTGCGCGGCTTTCGCCCATCCCTCCTGCGGGGAGAACCCGGATTTCGTGGCCGTGCGCTTGAAGGACGCCATCGTGGACCGTCAGCGCCGCCTCTTCCATGGGGAGCGTTCCCCGGTCTCCCGCACCGACCCCGACCTGCGTGCCTTCGTCTACTGGGGGCGGGAACGGGCTACCGTCTACCTGGATCTTTCGGGGGAGCCGCTCTTCAAGCGGGGATACCGGGTGGCGGGAGGGGAGGCCCCCCTGAAGGAGACCTTGGCCGCCGCCATCCTCCGGCTGACGGACTGGGATGGGGAGGCCCCGCTCCTGGATCCCATGTGCGGCTCCGGCACACTGCTGGTGGAGGGGGCCATGTGGGCCGCCAACATCGCCCCGGGCATCTTCCGGCCCCGCTTCGGCTTCGAACGCTGGTCCTGCTTCGGGAGCGTCCAGGCGGAGCGGATGCGGGAGCTGCGGGGGGAGGCCCGGCGGCACGCCACGGGACAACTGCCCAAAATCACCGGCTGCGACCTGGATGCCGAGGTGCTCAAGTTGGCGGAGGCCAACGCCCGGGGGGCCGGGCTTGCCGGCAAAATCTCCTTCCGCCCCATCCGGCTTCGGGAACTCCAGGGGGACGGGCGCCGTCGCCTGGTGGTGACCAATCCGCCCTATGGCGTGCGGCTGGACGGGGACAACCAGCTCTACCAGGAGTTCGGCAATGCCATCGCCCGGCTGAAGAACTGCCGGGTGGCGGTGCTGGCGGGGTCACCCCGCTGCCTGCGCTGCATCCCCCTGCGCCCCGTGGAGCGCCATCCCCTGAAGAACGGCAACATCGACTGCCAGTTGACCATCTACGAGGTGTAGCCGCCATGGGAGAGGTGCCTGAACTCAACCCCGTGGTGTTCTCCGCCACGGGGCTTTGCGCCAACATCGGGGCGCGGGTCCTTCTGGACAACCAGGAACTGCTTTTGCGCGAAGGGGAGCGGGTGGGGCTGGTAGGCCGCAACGGCGCCGGCAAGTCCACCCTCCTCCGCATCCTGGCGGGGGAAGACCATTTCTACTCCGGGGAACTCTCCCGGCGGAAGCTCCTGCGCTGTGCCTATCTTCCCCAGGCCATCGACCTGGACGAGAAGCGTTCCGTGCGGGAAAACATCCTGGAGGGGGCCAGGGACACCCTGGAGTGCCTGGCGCGGTACGAGTGCCACGACCCCTCCATGGGGCATCGGGAGGTGGAGGCCCTGGAGCGGGAAATCGCCTCCCGGCAGGGATGGACCCTGGAGACACGCCTCCAGGAACTGGCCACCTCCCTGGCCGTGCCGGACCTCGCCCGCCCCGCCGGGGAACTCTCCGGCGGCGAAAAGCGGCGCGTGGCCCTTTGCCGCGCCTTGGTGGACTGCCCGGAACTGCTCCTTTTGGACGAACCCACCAACCACCTGGACACGGAGACCATCCAGTGGCTGGAGGGGTATCTCGCCCGGCGGGGGGGGACCTGCCTTTTCGTCACCCATGACCGCTATTTCCTGGACCAGGTCTGCACCCGTATCCTGGAACTCCAGGCGGGCGTGCTCTACAGTTATCCCGGGAACTATACGGAATATCTTCGGAAGAAGGCCCTTCGGGAGGAGGAGGTGCGCCAGAGCGAGGAGCGTCGCCTGGCGTTCATCCGGCGGGAGATTGACTGGATTCGACGGGGGCCCAAGGCCCGGGGCACCAAGTCCTGGAGCCGGATCCAGCGCTTCCAGGAGGCCGTGGAGGCGGGCCCCCCGCCAGTGGAGCGGGAGGCGGAGATGCTCATGCCGCCTGCCGCCCCCTTCGGGGATTTGATTGTCAGCCTGAAGGACCTCTCCCTCGCCCGGGGCGGGCGGGAGCTCTTCCGGAACCTCTCCCTGGAATTCACCCGGGGGATGCGCCTGGGAATCCTCGGGCGGAATGGCCTGGGCAAGACCAGCCTCCTGAAACTCCTCCTGGGGGAGCTCTCCCCATCCTCCGGAAGCCTGCGTGTCGGCCCCAAGGTGGAATTCAACTACGTGGACCAGCACCGCACCACCTTGAACGACGAAAAGACCGTGGTGGAGGACATCGGGGAGGGCAACGACTTTGTCATGTTCGGAAACCGGAAGGTGGCCGTGTGGACCTACCTGCGTAGATTCCTCTTCCAGGACGAGGAAATCACCACCCGGGTGGGGGAACTCTCCGGCGGGGAACGGAACCGGCTCCTGCTGGCGAAGGTGCTGAAGAAGGGGGGGAATTTCCTCCTCCTGGATGAACCCACCAACGACCTGGACCTGTCCACTCTCCGGGTGCTGGAGGAGTCCCTCATGTCCTTCGGGGGATGCGTGGCCGTCATCTCCCATGACCGCTATTTCCTGAACCGGGTCTGCACGGACATCCTGGCCTTCGAGGGGGAGGGCAGGGTGGTCTACCAGCCCGGGGACTACCAGTACTATCTGGAGAAGCGGAGCCAGCGCCTGGCCGGGGAAGCGGCCGCCGCCCCGGCTCCGTCGACCTCCGGGCAGTCCCAATCCCCGTCCGCTTCCAAGAGCTCCGCCAAGGTGCGCCTTACCTGGAAGGAACAGCGGGAACTGGAGGGCATGGAGGCCGCAATCCTGGAGGCGGAGGGACGGGTGGCCGAGGCCGAGGCCATCTTCGCCGACCCCGATTTCCATGCCAAATACGGCGCCCGGACCCAGGAACTCACCCGGGAAATGGAGGAGACGAAGGCGCGGGTGGAGCAACTCTACGCCCGATGGGAGGAATTGTCCGCAAAAGCCGAGGCCGGAAAGTCTTGATTTTGTGTAATTGGCTTATAATAAGTATGTTATAAAATATCCCCCGTTTCCCCTTGCCTTGCGTCAGGGAAGCGGGGGGGTAGTCTTGGGCGGCGGGGCAGTCCTAGTGGAGGGTGACGGTCCAGGTCTTGTATGTGCCGTCCTTGCGGATGTCGAAGAAGCGGACGCCAGGGTTTCCGTCGTTGTAGGAGTGGAGGGTGGCGGCCTTTCCGAAGCCCATGCGGATGCCGTTTTCATCGATGGCATCGAAGGTATTCACGTGGTCATGGCCGAAATAGGCCCCCTTGAGATTTCCCATTTTGCGCCAGCTTTGGTAGAGGGTGCGTCCCTGCCAGGTATGGTCCTGGTCTTCATAGCACTCCTTGGTGGGGGGGCAGGGGGCCTCTTCCATGGTTCCCTCCACGGGCAGCCGGGAGGAGAGTGCCATGAACTGCCCGGTCATGGGGCACCAGTGGCTTCCCGGCGGGGGCAGCATGTATGCCCCCAGGGAGGGGACCCAATGCATTTTGGGGACGGGGGTTCCGTAGGCATGGAGTTCCGGCAGCCAGACGACGCCCTGGGGCAGGGGCTTGATATAGGCGTTCAGGGGGTCGCTGAAGAAGGCGCCCTCCTCTTCCGGGGTGGCGGGGATGTGGTTGTAGAGGGAGGGATTGGCCTTTTGGGTGGGGGGGACGGCTTCCAGCACTCCGTTCTCATAGATGTCCCAGGGTATGATGTGCTGGAACCAGAGGCAGGGAAGATGGGAGGCGTTTTCCTCATACCAGCGGATTTGGTCTTTCCGGCATCCATCGTAGCCTCCTCGTGCGTAGTCCCCGGAGTCCATGAGGAGGAGAAGGAAGGCGGGTTTGTCCTGGTCCTTCAGGGCGATGGCCCCCGACCCCACGCCGGAGAGTTCCGGCACATCGTGGTCCACGAAGAGGTCGCCCCCCAGTTGTCGGAAGATGTCGTATTGCTCCTGGCGGGTGAACCATTGCTCCCCCTTCTTTTCCGAGTCGTGGTTGCCGAAGGTGATGGCGAAGGGGACGCCCGCTTCCCGGAAGAGGTCCACGATTTCCCTGGCCACCAGGGGGAAGGTCTGCTTGTCCCCGCAGGTTTCCGTGTTGTCTCCCGTCAGGAGGGCCAGGTCAGGGCGCTGCTCGGCCAGCGTCTTCCGCAGGAAGGCGGCCATGTCTTCATTGATGGGGGGGACATCCTGGATGTCCGTGACCTGGCAGACGCGGAAGGTGCCGTCCTCATGGAAGGGGAAGCCTGGGAAGGGGGCGGCCGTGAGGGAGGCAATTGCAAAGAGGATGAAAAGGGTGGAGATTAGGAGGAGGGGATGGCGCATAGGGGGTGGGCAATGGTTGTGAGAGGGGGAAGGGGGAAAGCCCCCGCTCCCCTCCCCGGCGGCGGTTCAGATGGAATAGGTTTCGTCACTCCATTTCCCCCGGAAATACTGGTCCAGGATGCTTTGGAGGGTGATGGAGCGGAGTTTTTCCCGCAGGCTCTCGTTCACGTCGTTCCAGACCAGGGAGGTGATGCAGTGGGTCTTGCGGGGGCAGGAGCGGGGGTCCCGGAGGCAGCTCAGCAGATAGATTTCCCCGTCCATGGCGTCGATGATGTCCAGGAGGGAGATGAACTGGGGGTCTTTGTTCAATTTCAGTCCGCCGGTCACGCCCCGGAGGGATTGGAGCAGCCCCGCCCGGCGGAGGGTGACCACCAGGGGGCTGATGAACTTATCGGAAATCTCCTGGTTGGCGGCAATGTCCTTGATGGTCCTGGGCTTTTCCTTGCCGAAGAGGGCGATGTCCAGGAGGATGCGAAGGGCGTAGCGGGTTTTTGCGGAGATTTTCATAAGGCCAGCATCTTGTCGATGGGGGTGCGGGCCATGCGGATGGTCTCGGGGGAGAGTTCCACCTGGCAGGAGAGGTCTCGGAGGCAATTGCGGATCTTTTCCAGGGTGATTTTCTTCATGTTGGGGCAGACGGGGACCGGTTCCAGGGGATGGAAGGCCTTTCCGGGGTTTTCCTTCCGCATGCGGTGGAGGATGCCGCACTCCGTGCCGATGACGAACTCCCGGCAGGGGGATTCCTGGACATACTTCAGCATCCCTCCAGTGCTCAAAGCCTTGTCCGCCTTTTGCACCACGGCGGGGAGGCACTCGGGATGGACCAGGATTTCCGCCCCTGGGTGTGCCTTCCGGGCCTTGTCCAGGTCGTCGGGGTGGATGCGGTAGTGTGTGGGGCAGTATCCCTCCCAGAGTTCCATGGGGCGGTTCAGGGCCCGGGAGACGTTGGCCCCCAGGTCTCCGTCCGGCAGGAACATGATTTTCTGCTCCTTCGGGAGGGAGGCGATGACTCTTTCCGCGTTTCCGGAGGTGCAGCACAGGTCCACGGCGGTCTTGGTAGCTGCGGTGGTGTTCACGTATGCCACCAGGAGGGTGTCCGGGTGTTGTTCGCGGTATTTCCGCACGGCTTCCACGGGCGCCATATCCGCCATGGGGCATCCGGAGGTGGGGTCCGGGTGAAGGACGATGGAGCCGGGGGAGAGGATTTTGGCGGTCTCCGCCATGAAGCGGACGCCGCAGAAGACGATGACGGGGGCGCCGCATTGGGCGGCCTTCCGGGAGAGTTCCAGGGAATCCCCGGTGAAATCCGCCACGTCCTGCACTTCGGGGAGGGTGTAGTTGTGTGCAAGGATGAGGGCCTTCCGTGTCTTCTTCAATTCCTGGATTTCCTGGAAAATGTCTTGCATCTGACGCAACTGGGGGGGGAAGGGGGGGGCGAGTCTCCGGCGCCTGCCAAAAACGGCAACGCCCCCTGGCGCCGCAAAAGGCGCAGGGGGAGTAAAATGCCCGGGGGGAGGGGAAGCGGGGGTTACTTTAACCCGGCTCGGAAAGGACGGCATTGGCTTGCCGCAAGTTTCTTCCCGGGCGGAGGGTTGCGCCCGCTCCCATCCCGGCGGAGGGAAGCGGGGCGTGGAGGGGCTAGACTTTGTCCAGGGCCTCCTTGAGGGCGTAGAGGATGTCGTCGGGGTGTTCCAGGCCGATGGAGAGGCGGATGAGTTCCGGCTGGAGTCCGGCCTTCCGCTGGTCTTCGTCGCTGAGCTGGGAGTGTGTGGTGCTGGCGGGGTGGATGATGAGGCTCTTGGCGTCGCCCACATTGGCCAGGATGCTGAAGAGGGGGATGGAGTCCACCAGTTTTCGGGCTTCCTGTGAGCCGCCGGCCACGCCGAAGACGACCATTCCGCCGGCGCCGTCGGGGAGGTATTTGGCGGCCAGTTCGGGGCTGGTGAGACTGGGGTATTTCACCCAGGCGACCTTGGGGTGGGAGGCGAGGAAGCGGGCAACCTTCAGGGCGTTTTCGGAGTGCCTGGCCATGCGGAGGGGGAGGGATTCCACGCCCTGGAGGAAGATCCAGGCGGCGTCGGGGGAGAGGGTGGCCCCCTGGTTCCGCAGGCCCACGGTCCTCAGGCGCAGGATGAAGGCCAGGCTGTTGTTCTCTCCCAGGTCATGGGCGAAGCGCAGTCCGTGGTAGCCCCGGTCGGGTTCGTTGTACAGGGCGAACTTGGGGTCGCTCCAGTCGAATTTCCCGGCGTCCACTACCACGCCGCCAATGCCGGCCCCGTGTCCGCCGATCCACTTGGAGAGGGAATGGATGACGATGTCGGCGCCGTGTTCGATGGGGCGCAGGAGGGTGGGGGGGGTGAAGGTGGAGTCCACCACCAGGGGCAGGTGGTGCCGATGGGCGATTTCGGCGTATTTTTCGATGTCGGCCACGTCAAGCCCGGGGTTGCCCACGGCCTCGATGTAGACGGCCCGGGTCTTGTCGTTGATGGCGGCCTCCACGGCGGGGAAGTCGTTCACATGGGTGAAGCGCACCTGGATGCCCTGCTGGGGGAGGATGGCGTCGAACTGTGTGAAGGTGCCGCCGTAGAGGTTGTTGGCGGAGACGATTTCATCCCCCAGTTTTGCGATGTTGGTCAAGGCGAAGTAGATGGCCGCGGTTCCGGAGGCGAAGGTGAGGGCCGCCTTGCCGCCGTCCAGGGCCGCCAGCCTCTTTTCCAGCACGTCGTTGGTGGGGTTCATGAGGCGGGCGTAGATGTTGCCGCTTTCCTTGAGTCCGAAGAGGTCTGCGCCGTGCTGGCTGTTCCGGAAATTGTAGGCGGTTGTCCGGTAGACGGGGACGGCGCGGGCCAGGGTGGCGGGGTCGGGTTGTTCCTGGCCGGCATGGAGGGCCAGGGTCTCCAAATGGTAGGCATGGTTTTTTGTGGTCATAGGGGGAGATCCTCCTTTGTTTGCCGGTGGAACCTCTCCCCGGGGAGGGGGGAGGCCCGGCAGTTGGGTGGATGGGGGTGGCGGGAAAGGGAAGTTCCCGGCCTCCCGGGCACGGCGTGTTTCCCAGGGGAGGCCGTGCGGCGGAATCGTTGGCCGCCTATTGGTAGAGCCAGGTGGAGAGGTAGCGCTCGCCCGTGTCCGGCAGGAGGGCCACGATGGTCTTGCCGGCGAATTCAGGCTTCCGGGAAAGTCCCAGTGCCGCATACAGGGAGGCACCAGAGGAGATGCCTACCAGCAAGCCCTCCTTCGCCGCCGCCTGGCGAGCCGTCTCCCCCGCATTCTCCGAGGAAACGGGAATCACTTCCGTAATCAGGGAACGGTCCAGGATCTTGGGCACGAAGCCAGCCCCAATCCCCTGGATCTTGTGGGGGCCGGCATGGCCTTGGGAGAGCACGGGGCTGGTGTCCGGCTCCACGGCGTAAATCCCCACGGAGGGATTCTTCTCCCGCAGGAACCGGCCGACGCCCGTCAAGGTGCCGCCTGTGCCCACGCCCGCCACAAAGGCGTCCACCACGCCATCGGTGTCCCGCCAGATTTCCGGGCCCGTGGTCTGGTAGTGCCGGGTGGGGTTGGCCTCGTTCTCAAACTGCTGGGGGATGATGGAGTTGGGATTGGCCGCATGGAGCTCCTCCGCCTTGGCGATGGCGCCCTTCATGCCGTTCACCCCAGGGGTCAGCACCACTTCCGCACCATAGGCCGCCGCCAATTTGCGGCGCTCCACGCTCATGGTGTCCGGCATGGTCAAAATCAGCCGGTACCCCTTCGCGGCCGCAATCAACGCCAGGCCCACGCCCGTGTTGCCGCTGGTGGGCTCGATGATCAGGCCGCCAGGCTGCAGCTGGCCACGCTTTTCCGCCGCCTCCACCATCGCCAGGGCAATCCTGTCCTTCACCGAACCGCCCGGATTGAAGTACTCGACCTTCACCAACACACGGGCACCGCCATCATTCAAACGGCGAATCTCCACCAAGGGAGTCCCGCCAATGGTCTCCAAAATGCTTCCATGAATCTTGCTCATCTTCTAAAATCCTCACAAATTCAAAACCCTTTGACAACACACGGAAAAGAAAAGCCTGGAAACACAAGCCGAAAAATTGTGTTTCCAAGGATACCATAGCCCCTCTTCCAATAATTACAACTCCGCAAGTTGTCTTTTTGGGGATTTTTTTTGAATCACATCAGGAGTTGGAGGAGGAGGGAGCGTTTTCGGCTGCGGTTTTTCGGAGTGAAGCATCGTGCCAGCCGCATTTGGGTTTCCCAGTGTTTTTGGGGAGTCATGGGGGTGCCCATCCCTTGGGTGAGGTGAGAGGCCGGTTTCTTGCCTTGGGGGAGGCGGCAGGAGGGGAGCAGCAGGGCATAGGGGAGGAACAGGAGGGCCAGAAGGAGGGGGCGTCGGTTGGGCATGACGTTGTGGGGGTGGGTGATTCTGTTGGGGTTGGCATCCTGTGGGCAAACGTCCCAAGAAACATGGGCTACCTACCAGCAAGCGTTTTCTTACATTCCCGCCGTTGCCTGGCGTGGAGGGCGGAGGAGGCGGTGTCTCCCTCGGCCCCATCGTCTTTCCTGCTTCTCCCTGCATGCCCCGTGCCCCGGACAAGGATTCCCCCTGTCCGCATCCTCCATGGCCTGCGTCCTCTCTCCCCGTGGCGCATGCGCGGAGGAGAGTGGGGCTTCGGGGCTTTTGTGGCCTCCCCGTATTTCCCCTGCGGGGCATGTGCCGAGCGAGTGGCAGGCTGTCCTCATCCTCTTCAATTGCCTCGCCCCCGTCCCCTTCGGGGCACACGCCTCCTTCATGTCCAGCGCATATGCAAGCCACGCCCGGAAGAGCAGGCCAGGCGGGATGTGCCCCGCCTCCTTTATGTCCAGCGCATATGCGGGGGAGGGACCCCGGCGCAGGTGGCCTCTTCCGTCCTGTGGCCTGTGGCTCCCCTTGCGTGTGGAAGGCGCCTTGGCGGAGCAGCCGAGACTCCTCCCCCCGCCTCCCTGAGGGCGCGCTACGTATCGAGGGGGAGGGCCGAGGAGGTGACCGATAGCGCCGGTGACTACGCCTCCCTACGTGCGCGCTACGTATCGAGGGGGCACTACACGCCGCCGGGAAGCTCGGAAAACCTCTTCCTTGCGTGCGCGTTACGCGCGCGGGGTAAGC
>JAEDNB010000072.1 GCA_016302725.1 Lentisphaeria bacterium | reverse complement strand
TGGAACGCCTTCTCTGGGAAGCCACCCAGGGAGACTCCATCCCCGCCATCGCCTTTTCCTTTGCCGATCCCCAAAAAACGGTGGAGATTCCCGCTCCTCCCCCCGGTGAAACCGCCCAGGCCCTTTTGCAAAAGCTCGTAGGCTTCCATTGTCGCTCCTGGCAAGAACCCCTGCCCGTCACCCTAGAGCTTCTGGAAAAAGCCAACAAACCCAAAACCCGGGTTTATGATTTCTCAAAGTTGGAGCCCGAACAGTGTTTTCCGGAACATGACCAAGAGAAGCTGTTGGCACTCCTCAAGGAGCTCGCCTCCTTCCTGCCAAAGCAGTTTCCCTGGGAGGGCAAGGATGAGAAATGAGAATCCCCGCCTGGAAATCCAAGCCCCCACCCCCTTTCCCAATGGACCCCATTCCTGAATTGAATCCCGATACCGTTTCCCTGGATGGCCTTCACGTCATCGAGGCGGGAGCCGGCACTGGCAAGACCTACAACATCACCAAACTCTACCGGCGGCTTATCCTGGAGGGCGTGGCGGAAGTGAGCCAGATTCTCGTGGTCACCTTCACCGAGGCCGCCACCATAGAACTGCGCACCCGCCTCCAAAAGGAATTGGAGGAGTGGCTGGCGAAGAACCAAGGGGAGACTGAAGAGAGGAAGCACTGCCGCAAGGCCTTGGCGGACTTTGACAACGCCCCGGTCTTCACCATCCACGGCTTCTGCCGCCGGATGCTCCAAGACCACACCTTGGAAAGCGGCCTCCGGGATGGCCTGGAACTGATGGGGACCTCCGAGGAGCTCCTCCAGGAAATCTGCCAGGACTTCTATCGCAAGTATATCTACGGGAGTTCTGGCCAGAGACTTGCCCTTTGGAAGGAACTGGAGCTCACCCCGGAAAACTTCCTGGGGCAAACCAAGGGCCTCCTGGGCAAGAAAAACATCGACTGGCCGGAAGGGTGCGAACTCCCGGAGAATCTTGAGGAGGAACTCCGGCAACGGGAATCCCTGTTGACCCAGGAGGGAGAGGAGCAGGAGCAGGCCAAGGCCTCCTATGGGAAATTGGTCCTCCGGGCCGCCCTGGCCTATGGCGAGGAGCATTTTGCCAGAGCCAAGAAGGAGAAGGGTGTGTTGACCTACGACGACCTCCTGACGGAGATGGAGAGGTGCCTTGACCCCCGCAGGGGGGAGGCCTTCGAGAAGGCCCTCAGCAAGCAATTCCGGTACGTCTTCGTGGACGAGTTCCAGGACACAGACGACATCCAGAACAACATCTTCACCCTGGCCTTCCGGAAGCGCCTGGAGAGAGAAACCGGGCGAGGGATGTTCCTCATCGGGGATCCCAAACAGGCCATCTATGCCTTCCGCCGCGGGGATGTCTATACCTACCTGGACGCCACCAAGGAAGGGGAGAAACACCAGTTGACCTGCAATTGGCGTTCCTCCCCCGAATTCATCCAGGCCCTGAACGCCCTGCGGGAAAAACGGGAGAATTTCTTTGAACAGGAAGAGATTTCCTTCCCGGAAATCCAGATCCCCAGGCGGGAAGAGGACAACGCCGCACCCCATCTCTACCGGGACGGGCAAATCGTCCAAGAGCTCGACTGCCTCCTAAACGAAAGTTTTTGTCAAAACAAAGACAATGCCTTCCTGCAGATGGGGAAGGAAATCCAGGCCATGGTCCAGGAACGCAGGCTCTCCCTCTCGGAGAACGGGAAACTGCGCCCCCTGAAATACAGCGACATCGCCCTCCTTTGCACGACGAACAACGCCTTGGCCGAGGCGGCGGGAATCTTGCGGGCACAGGGCCTCCCCTGTGTCCTCTACCAGTCCGTCTCCCTCTTTGGCACCCCGGAGGCGAAGGAACTCCAACGATGTTTGCAGGCGGTCCGCTCCCCGGGGGATGCTTCCCAGAGGATGCCCTTCCTCCTTTCTTCCTTCTTCCCCGCCTTCCATGCCAAGGAACTTCTCTACCTCTCCCGGCAACTCCTCCCCCTGCCTCAGAAACTCCGGGAGCTCCAGGAAATCTGGCAAAAAGACTCCTTCCCAGCCATGTTCTCCCAATTCCTTGACGCCCCTCTCCGGGAATACCTGGGAACGGAACCCCTGGAGTCCTTGGGATGGGATCCTGGGATTTCCCTGGCCCAAATCCTTCGCCAAGGCAAGGGGCAGCAATCCCTGGCCACCTATTGGCAGCTCCGGGACGCCCTCCACCAGGCCGTCCTCTCCCAGCGCCTGGGGCCGGAGGGAATGATGAAGTTCCTGCAGAAAAGGATCCAGAATGCGAAAAAAGAGGAAGAAAAATACCCCCTGGGACTCACCACCGAGGAGGATGCGGTGCGGCTCCTGACCATCCACAAGAGCAAAGGACTGGAATTCCCCATCGTCTATGTCCAGGGAATCCTCTCCAAGACCCCCAAGAACAACGGCCGCCACCACGTGGGAAAGAATGGGAAATGGGAAGCCCACTACGACATGACAGGGGAAGAGGAGGCGATGGCAAAGAGCAAAATGGAGGACCTCCAGGAAAACCTCCGCCTCTTCTATGTGGCCATCACCCGGGCGAAATTCCTCTGCCGCCTCCTGGAAGGGAAAAAGTCCACAAGAGACAACCCTCTCCACTCCACCCTGGGAGAAAATCTTCTCCCCTCCTTTGCGGTGACAAAGGAGGGAGCCAACGACTTTCTCGCCTGGCTTCGGGCAGCCTCCCAGGGCGGCAGCCAGCCTTCCGGGGAGGCTGCCGCCGTCCCCCGTCCCACGCTGGAGGTCTTTCGTGGGGAGAAGGAGGAGGAGATTCCCCTGCCCCGGGGGCTGCGTTCCTGCAGTTTTTCCACCTTGAGCCAAAAGGGGGAGCCTGGGCGCTCCGAGGAGGAAGAGCAGGAAGTGGAGGACAGGGAGGACACCCAGGACAATCCCCTGGGGGGATCCCCTGATTCCCCCGAGGAGGAGAGCCGTTCTCCGGAGGGGGAGCCCATCTTCCGCTTTCCCCGGGGCGCCCGGGCAGGCACCTGTTGGCATGAAATTCTGGAAACCCTGGATTTCACCCAGCCTGTCACAGAACAGAAATCCCTCTGGCTCGGAAAGTTGGAGAATTACGCCCAATTCCCCGCCTCCCTCCCCAAAGAGGAGAGAAAGAGTCGGGAAAACGCCTTTCAGGAGATGCTGGAGGGGCTGATGGAGACTCCTCTCCCCAATCCCGAATGCCCGGAGGGACAGGAGCTCCCCTTCTCCTTGAAGGACATTTCCATGGCGCAGCGGCAAAGCGAGTTCCGCTTTGAATACCGCCTCCCGGACGCGGCTTCCCTGGAAACGCTGAATCAGCAATGGAAAGACCGAAGGCTGGGGATCCATCTTCCCCCCCCCTCCTCCTTCCACGAAAAAGAGCGATGGATTTTCAATGGCAGCATCGACCTCCTGTTCCAGGGGCCGAAAACGGCCGGTGGGAAAATCTACATTGTGGACTGGAAGACCAACATCCTGGGAGGGAAGCGAGAAAGCTTCTCCCGTGAGGGCATGAAGAGGGAGATGGAAAAGAACCAGTACACCCTGCAGTATCTCTTCTACACCGTGGCCTTCCTTCACGCCTACCAGCAGCTGAACCCCGGCTGGCCTCTCACGGAAGAGAGCTACCATGCCCTCTTCGGCGGGGTCGTCTACTGCTTCCTGCGAGGCATTCGAAAAGGACAGAAGGACCATCATGGCTTCTACGCCGTCCGACCGGACTTCTCCCAAATCGAGGTTCTCTTCCGCACGCTGGCCCCCATCGCCCCCCAGCGCCAACTCCCTTCTCCCTCCCCCTCCCCACACCCATGATGCCGAACAGCGAATGCCGTCCCTCCCCCATCGTCACCGAAACCGTGGCCATGCTGTTTCGGAGAAGCAAGCTTGTCCCCGAACAATGCCCCCGACTCTTTTCCCTGCTCTTGACCCTGGGAGAGGAAACCCTGGCCGACTCCCATGTGGCCCACAAGCTGACGGAAGAGGAGAAGTCCCTCCTGGAGCAAAGGGACGAGAGACTCCAGGAGCTCCTCTGCGAGGAAAATGAGGAAGATTGGAATCTCCCCCGCCATCCTGTCCTCTGGAATCGCAAAACCGGTCTTTTGTATTTCTCCAAGCACCGGACCGAGGAAAGGCGCATTGAGGAATTTGTCCGGGAATGCCTTGTCAAGAATCAAGGCGGGGGCATTGTCCCCCCCACGGAAGAAGAGATTCGGGGCCTGGCCCCCAAGTTGAAGAACAAGGAGGCGGGGGATCAAGTGGAGGGAGTCAGGCGGTGCGTGGGCAAGCGTCTTGCCATGTTGACGGGAGGGCCCGGCACAGGGAAGACCACCACCCTGGGGGCCATTCTGGCCTGGGAGTTTCATCAGAACCCTGGCCTGGCCGTGGCTCTCTGCGCCCCCACGGGAAAAGCGGCCGAACAGATGCAGCGCTCCCTGGGAGAGGAATTGAAGGCCGGGCTGGCGGCGGCGGCCTCCGGGGTTTATGAAAAGTTGGCAGCCCTGTCCGCTACCACAACACACAAACTACTGGGCATTAGCCAATACCGGCAGGGCCTCCCCAAATACCACAAGGGCAATCCCCTCCCCTATGACCTGGTGGTGCTGGACGAGGGCTCCATGGCCGACCTCCATCTCTTTGCCCGGCTCACGGACGCCCTCCCCGAAAGCGGGCGTCTGCTCCTCCTGGGAGACAAGGATCAGCTGGAATCCGTGGAGACCGGCGTGGTCTTCGGAGACCTGGCCGAAATCCTGCCCGAGGACGGCAAAATGTCGCTGAATCACAACTTCCGCTCCCAGAACATTCCGGAGTTGGTGGACTTTGCCGCCCTTCTTTCCCAAGGGAAGGTCGAGGAAGCCAAGGGCAACGTCGGCCACTTGTATGCCAACGGGGAGGGGAATTTCCGGTGTCAGGCCCCGAAGCCCGAAGCCTTCCAGGAAATGGTCAAGGAATGGTGGAAGAACCGTAGCTTGGAGGTTCCCCAGGAGGAGGACTATGCCTCGGAGGAGGAGGAGGCGAAGGCTTGGCTGGCCTTCCACGACCAATTCAAGATTCTCTGCGCCCTGCGGCAGGGGAGGTCCGGGGTGGAGGAGACGAACCGGTTCATGGAGAATCTGCTCCATTATGGGCAGAAGAAGCGGGGGCTTCCCCTGCTCCATGCCCGGAACGACTCCGTCACGGGGCTCCAGAATGGGGATATGGGCGTGCGTCTGGGGGAGCAGGTCTATTTTTGGGTGACCAACCCGGAAAACAATCAAAGGGAAGTCAAAGGCTTCTCCTGGTCCATGCTTCAGGAGCAGTGCGAACCTGCCTACGCCATGACCATCCATAAATCCCAGGGTTCTTCCTACGACCATGTGCTGGTGCTGTTCCCCGACACTCAAAGTCCCCTCCTGACCCGGAATCTCCTCTACACTGCCATCACCCGGGCCAAGGCCTCCTGCACCATCTGGGCCAAGGAGGAGTTCCTGAAGGAAGCCATCCAAAGGGAATCTCAACGGGTCTCCGGCCTGGCCCTGGCCTTCAAACAGCCCCAGCCATGACCCCCGACTCCCCTTTCCGCCCTTCCCGGGACTTCTCCCTGCGCCTGGACACCCATAACCGGCGCTGGGGGGCCGCCCTGGAGAACTGGTTCGCCCATAGCGGGGCGGCGTGGACCCCAGGGATGATTCCCACCCGGGAATTGCGCATGCGCCTGGAGAGCTTCCTCCCCTGGGAGGAGTTCGCCGCCTCCCTCCGCAACGTGGCCCGGGCAATCCTTCCCGGCCCCTCCTGGGTGCCTGGCCTCCTCTCCCCCGGCTCCCTGGAAACCATCCTGGATTTCTGGGAGGAACTGGGCGACCCCTTCCGGGGACGATGCGCCTTCCCCCCGGAGGAGTTCCCCCTGCTTCTCTGCGCCTGCGCAGACCCCCCGCGCTTCGGCACCAGGCCAGGGCGCTATCCCCGGCAACTGGACGGACTCCCCCCTGCGGACAGCCTCCTGGATTTGGGATGCGGGGTAGGCCTGGGCACCCTGGAAGCCGCCCAGCGCCTGAAGGCGAAGCGGCTGTGCATGGGCCTCACCAAGGAACCCCTGGAGGCCTGGATGGCCACCCGCCGCCGACTTCCCCATGACCCCGGGCGAGGGGCGCTCTTCGCCACCTACCAGGGAATCCCCGCCACCTTCCTGGCCGGGGATTCCCTGGAATTCCGCCTGGAACACCCAGTGGGATGCATCCTCTGCAATGGGTTGGCCGGCGGACGCTTCCTCCATGCGCCCGCCCAATTGGAGGCCCTCCTGGACACCCTGGAGGCCAACTTGTCTCCGGGAGGCGTCGCCGCCTTGGCCAACGCCTTCCATACGGGCTGGCAGGCCTCCGTGGAGGAGTTCGCCCGGCGGGCGGGGCGCCGGGGCTGGGAGGTCCGGGGGGAGTGGAGAAACCTCTTCCTTTTCAAGGGGAAGGCGCGTTAGCCCCTCCTCTCCTCTCCCAGGGAGGCGTGGGGCTTTCTATTGCGCCTCCCGTTTCGCCCTGCCCAGGAAGATTTTCCAGAAGCAGAGCCAGAAGAGGACGGCGATGGCGCAAATCATCCAGGTCGTCAGATTTCCCCGGCTGACCACCAGGGGGAGTGCAATGGAGGTCCAGATGCCGCCTCCCATGATAGGTTCATGGAGGAGCTGCTTGTATCCGAAGGCCTTGGCCGCCTCCGTGCGGGACTCCGGGTCCACGGTGCGCAGCAGCAGCAATCCCGTGGCGGTCACCCCCATGGACTGGCCGAACTCGGCGATGGCCCGTTCGAACCAGGCGCCCCGGAAGATTCTGGGGGCGAGATAGAGGACGCAGAAGAGATTCCAGGCGGTGCCCGCCAGGATGAGGAGAAGGAGGGGCATCCATTGCGCCAGGATGAATTCCACCCGGATGGAGGCCACGGCGGAAATTACCAGGAAATCCAGGGAGGCGCCGGCCAGGCGCTGGATCTGCCCGCCGCTCACCAGATGGGAGAGGCGGGTGCGGCGGAGGAAGAGCTGGAGGGCCAGGCCTCCCAGCATGCAGAGGGGGAAGAGGGGGAAGCTCTCCAGGACCTTCAGTTCCCGGATGCCCTGGGGAAGCACCCCGTTGAGCTCCAGAAGGGCCTGTTTCAGGAGATATCCCAGGAAGACCGCCAGGCCCAGGATGGCCAAATGGAAGGCCAGGGAATCCACGGAGTCGCTGCGCACCGTCTGGCTGCCCGCCGACGGCTGTTCCTCGGGGGGATAGATGCCCCGCATCTCCAGGGGATCCCGGTGGGCGTCCACCTTGAGGCCCTGGATCCACCCCCGTTTTGCCGCCAGGTTGATGAGGGTCATCCCCAGGGAGACCCCCAGGACCATGCCGCAGGTGGCCACGGTGAAGCCCAGGGCGCCCCCTTCCTTCCATCCCAGGTCCTCGAAGGTCTGGGAGAGCCCCCCCACCGTACCATGGCCTCCCTCGAAGCCAATCTCCAGCAGGGTGCCGAAGGCGGAGTTCACATGGAAGAGGGGCACCAGAACCAGCCCCGCCAGGGCCAACCCCACCACGTACTGACCCCAGGCGCAAATCTGCCCATAGCAGAGCTGGGCGGCCCCCTGCTCCCAGACCGTCTTCAGGGGCGGGATGGAGGCCCCGATGAAAAGGGAGGCGAAGACAATGTTGATGAGGAAGCCGGGCATGGCGCTCCAGCCGGCCGTCCACCCGGAAAGTTCCACCTGGGGGAACCAGCGCCGGCAGACCTGGATGGCCACAAGCCCCAGGAGGCCGCCGATGACGGAGGTGGGCAGGAAGAGGCGCTGGAGCAGGGGCACGGCCGTGCGCACCACCTTGCCCAGAAGCAAGAGCAGGCAGAGTCCACAAAAGGACATGACTATGGTCATGGGGCATTCTCCTTGCCGCGAAAAGGACACGTGCGCCCCGAAGGCCTCTGCGGCCTGACACCCCCGGGGGGTAGAAAAGGGAGACGGGCTTTCCCGCCCGCCTGCCGCTCCCCCTATGGATTTGCGGGGCGGCTCAAATCCTCCAGGCGCACCTGGAGTTCCTGTTCCAACTTCTCCAGGGCGGTGGAGGCCTCCTCCCATTTCCAGGTGAGGTTCTCCGACTCCTGGACAATCTCCGCCAGCCGTTTGTTCAAGGCGGCGAAATCGGTGGAGCCATCGGCGGCGGGGGAATTCAACTTCTCGTAGATGGACGCCTGCTCCGCCTCCAGGGCGGCGATGCGCTCCTCCGTCTCCGCCACCGTCTTCTCATAGGGGCGGCGCAACTTCCCGAAACTCTGGCGCAACTGGGATTCCGCCCGCTTCAAATCCCGGTAGTTGGGGCGGGCGGCGCCTCCCTCCCCGGAGGCCTCCCGCCTCTCCTGGCGCCTCTCCTGCCCCGGCACGGGACCTGCCTCCTTCTTCCGGGAGGGAGAGGGAGAAGCGGCGGCGGTTTCCCGGGGGGGCGTGGCGGAAGCCGCCTTGGGGGTGGCGGGGGCCTTGGGGGGAGGCGCAAAGGCGGCGGCCTCCGCCGCCCGGGCCTCCGCCAATTTCTGGTGGTAGTAGTCGTAGCCCCCGTAGTATTTCGTTATCTTCCCCGGTTCCATGGCGTAGATGGAATTGGCCACCCCCCGGACGAACTCGATGTCGTGGGAGACCAGGGCGATGGTGCCGGGATAGTGGGCAAGGGCCTCCTGGAGCGCCTCCCGGGCATGGATGTCCAGGTGGGTGGTGGGTTCGTCCAGGAGGAGGAAATTCAGGGGTTTCAGCAGGAGCCTGGCCAGTCCCAGGCGCACCTTCTCCCCGCCGGAGAGCACCTGGACCTTCTTGTCCACCGCCTCTCCATGGAAGCCGAAGGAGCCCATCATGGCGCGGATTTCCGCCTCGGAGCGTTCATTGGCGTAGGCCTTGGCGGTTTCATAGATCGTGGCCTCGGGGTCCATGGTCTCGGCATAGTCCTGGGACTGGTAGCCCAGGAGCACATTGCTTCCCAGGGACACCTTGCCGTACCTGGGGAGGAACTTTCCCGCCATCAGGCGCAGGAGGGTGGTCTTTCCCATGCCGTTGAGTCCCACGAAGGCGGCGTGTTCCCCCCGTTCCAGGCGCAGGGAGCAGTGGTCGATGACATCATGGACCCCGTCGTAGGCGTAGCCCACCTCCTCCAGCCGCAGCACCTCGTCCCCGGAGCGGGGCGGCGTGGGCAGGTGGATGACGGGGGCGTGGTCCACAATGGACTGGACCTCGATTTCCTCCAGTTTGTCCAATTGCTTCTGGCGGGACTGCGCCTGGGCGGCCTTGGTGGCCTGTGCCCGGAAACGGTCGATGAACCTCTGGAGCTGTTCCTTTTTTCTGTCCAGGTTCTCCTTCTGCGCCATGAGGTTTTCATATCGGGCCACCCGGGTCTGGCGATAGTAGGCGTAGTTTCCCGGGTAGCGGGTGACGCGCCCCCCCATGACCTCCAGGGTGACGTTGGTGAGGGTGTTGAGGAGATATCGGTCGT
>JAEDNB010000071.1 GCA_016302725.1 Lentisphaeria bacterium | reverse complement strand
CAGACACGGAGGGTTGGCCCATGCTGCGCATGGCCAACCGGTTTTATTGCTTAAAAACGCAGTCTAGAAATCTAGTTGTCCAGTTATCTAGATAGGGTTTTCCCAGCGAAACCGAACCGGATAGAAATATTGGCGGCGGATTTCCAGATATCCCCCAAAGGACAAGCATAGGCCATGGTTGATGGCCCTTTTCTCCGTGATTGACCTCTGTGCGCGACAGGGCTATTTTCGGGCGTCAGCGGGAAAGAGGCGGGAGACCCTTTGGATTTCGGTCGCCCTGCCTGTGGTTTCGTCCAAGGTAACCACGGTCCCCATGAGGGCGGTGGTTCCCGTGGCGACGGGGAAGCGCATGGGCATACCCGTGCGGAAATTTTGGATAACGGGTGAGGCCTCCCTTCCCAGGACGCTATCCAGGGCTCCCACCATTCCCACATCGCACTGGAAGGCGGTGCCCCCGGGGAGGATTCGTTCATCTGCCGTGGGCACATGGGTATGGGTTCCCAGCACAGCGGTCACCCGTCCATCCAGGTAGAATCCCATGGCCTGCTTTTCACTGGTTGCCTCCCCGTGGAAATCCACGAAGATGACGGGGGTCTGGGCGGATATTTCCTGGATGGCCTGGTCCACCAGGTCGAAGGGGGAGGAGACATTGAGTTTCATGAAGACCCTTCCCAGGAGATTCACCACGCCCACCTTTACTCCGTTGCGCGCGGTGAAGACCCCCCATCCCCGCCCCGGCTGGCTGGCATGGAAATTGGCGGGGCGCAGGACATTGTCCACTCCCTCGATTTGCCCAGGGAATTCCCTTTGGTCCCAGGTATGGTCGCCGGAGGTGAAGACATCCACCTGTGCGGGGGAGAACTCCGCCAGGAGGGCCTTGCTCATCCCGTTGCCGCCGGCCATGTTTTCCCCGTTGGCGAGGCAGAAATCGCAGCCGAATTCCTCTTGGAGGGCAGGAGCGAGGGCTTGTACGGCGCTGCGTCCGTCATGGCCCACGATATCGCCGATGAAAAGAATGCGCATGGATGGGGAGGGGTTCTATTCCCTGGGGGAGGGTTCAGGCGGGTTCCGTGACCAGCCGGTTCAACTTGGGCTTCACCTCCTGGATTCGCACCAGGAGGGTTTCCCCCAGCGATGGGGCATCCCTGACCAGGAGGATGCCCCGCACCAGATACTCGTTCAGTTCCACCAGGACAAGCCTGCCCTCCACCCGCACCACGGTGGCGGGGTAGCGTCGATCCGCCTCCTGTCGCCGGAGCAATTCCAGGGTCCAGAAGGCCCGCGCCTCCCGTTCCAGGGCACGGTTGGCGGAGGCGGTGCGGTCCACGTTGTCCAGCACGCCGAAGAGTTCTGTCTGGGAATACGGGAGGGGCTTTCCATCCAGGTGGGCGCAGAGTTGCCGTTGAATGACCATGTCGGCATAGCGTCGCAGGGGGGAGGAGATTTGGGTATAGAGGTCCAGTCCCAGGCCGCCGTGGGCCTCTGGGTAGGTGGAAAGGCGGGTTCGCTTCATCTTCCGCACCTGCTGGTCGAAGTCGATGGGGTCGTAGACGCGGACGGAATGCACGTCATCCGCCGGCAATTCCTGGCATCGGTAGATGATGGGGACCTGGTTGCGCAGGGCATATCGGGCGGCCAGGTGGTTGGCCAGCACCATGAATTCGCTGACCAGGTCATGGCTGGGGGTGTTCTGGTCATCCCACTCCGCGGTGATTTCCCCATCCTGCACATGGAGCTTCACTTCCGGCCGGTTCAACTGGACCGCCCCGCACTCCTCCCGGATGCGGTGTCGGCACTCGGCCAGGCGGCGCAGTTCCCGCAGGGCGACGGAGAGGGAGTCCCCCCCTTCCTGGCGAAGCAGTTCGTCCGCCTGGATGTAGGTAAGGCGTCGGGTGATGGCCAATTGGGTCTGGGCAATGCGCCAATCCAGGATTTCCCCCCCGTCATCCAGGGTGACCATCACGCTGAAAGCGGGGCGCGTCTCCCCCTGGTTCAGGCTGGCCAGGTCACAGCCCAGCCGTTCGGGGAACATGGTGACCGTGGTGGTGGGCAGGTAGAGAGAGAGTGGGCGGTCCACGGCGGCCTGGTCCAGGAGGTCTCCCTTCTTCACGAAGGAGGAGGGATTGGCCAAGTGGATACCCACCAGGGAAGAGCCGTCGGGAAGGCGTTGCCAGGAGAGGGCGTCGTCGATTTCCCGGGTCCACTGGTCGTCGATGGAGAAGATATCCACTCCTTGGATGGTCTCCCTGCCCTCCTGGGGGGCGTAGGCGGGGAGGGATTCCGCCGCCGTCACCGCCTCCGGGGAGAACCCCGCATGGATGCCGTTGGCCAGGAGGAATTCATCCGCATCCTTCGGCATGCGCTGGGTTTTCCGGAGGAGGGAGAGGGCGAGTTCCCGGGGGGCGAGTTTGCTCCCCGCCGTGGAGAGGAGGTTTACGGCGGGGCTGTTCAGGCCCCGGAGGAGATAGTCCGTGCATTGCTGCAGGAAGGGTTCCATTTCCTGGGGAACGGGAAATGGAGCGGTCCGGCATGCCTCCTCGCCTGTGCCAATGGCCTGGGCAAGCCACTGCCGGGTCCTTTCCCGCAGGGCGGCCTTTTCGGCGCGCTGCCGACGCAGGCTTTCCAGGCGTTGGATTTCCTCGGGGGGATTGGGGGCGAAGCCAGCGCCGTCGAAGCGGAAGCGGAGGGAATCGGCCATGAGGGCGCGTCCCAGGGCAGAGCGCTGCTGCGGGGTGTGGCCTTGGCCGAAATAGTCGTCGCCCTGGATTTCCAGGGGTCGGCTTTCCGGGGCGGTCTCCATGAGGCTTTCCCAGAAGAAGGAGGTATCGATTTCCTCCTGGATGGCGGTGATTTCGTTTTGCAGGCTGGTCAGCGTGGGCAGGGGGTTGTTGGTGGGGCACCGTCCGTAGTCTGCCACCACCTGCTTCACGGCGATCCGTGTCACCTGCTTGGTGGGGCCCTGCACCTGGATGCGCTCCCCCTGGTCCTTCACCACGAGGCCCAGGCAGAGTTCCCCGTTTCCGACATAGTCCACAATGTGATTCACTGGATAGTTCATGGCGCCTAATATAATGGCAGGGGAGCGCTCCCCACGGAGAGGAGGCGGCTTTCCGCCCCACCCTGACGGCTTTCCGCCCCACCTTTTCCCGGGGCCTTGCCCGCCTCTGTTTTCAAGGAGTGTGGCCGTGGCGGGGCGTGGGGGCGCTGTTCCGCTCCCAGAAGACGCCGTCCTCATAGCCCTGGATGCGGGGATTCTCCCCGGCCATTTCCAGCCGTTTCAAGGCCCAGCAGCAATATTCCTGGCAGAGTTCGATTCCGGCGAAGCGGCGATGGAGTTTTTTGGCCACCACGGCGGTGGTTCCGCTTCCCAGGAAGGGGTCGAAGACAAAATCCCCCGGATTGGAACTGGCCAGGATGAGCTTGGCCAGGAGTTTTTCCGGCTTCTGGGTAGGATGGGGAGTGTTTTCCGCCATGGCCCAGAAAGGGACCGTCAGGTCGTCCCAGAAATTGGAGGGGCATGTCATGCGGTAGGCCCGCCCCCCCTCTTCCCTTTGCCAGTCCCGGGCCACGCCATCCTTTCCCCGGTAGGGGGCGAGCACCCTCCTGCGCATCTGCACCTCCTGGAGATGGAAGACATACTCCCGGTCCCGGGTGCCAAACCAGATGTCCTCGCACCCGCTCTTCCAGTTGGCGGAGGCGCCGCGCCCCTTTTCCCTCTGCCATGTGATGCGGTTGCGCAGATGGAGATGCCGTGCCATGATTGTCACATCCCCCAGGGAGGTGCGCCAGTCCCCGCAGAGATAGACGGAGGCTCGGGGTTTGAGGAGGCGCATCATCCGGGGGAACCAGGTTTCCAGATACGCCAGGTAGGCCTGGTCTGAACCTCTTCCGAAATGCCGGTCCCCGAAGACCATGGGGAGATTGTAGGGGGGGTCCAGGATCAGCAGGTCCACGAAGGAATCGGGAAGGAACTCCAGGAGTTCCAGGGCATCCCCCTGGAGCACCCTCCCCTCCAGCTCCGACACGGCCAAGAGCCCCGTGGGACGCAATACCTTCTTCCCCAGGCGCTCACGCTCTCCCTGGGAAAGGGACAGGGTGCGGTTGCGGGGGGAGCGGAGGGGGGAACTCTCGATGGGCATGGAAAAGGAGTGGTGAATCCGGGACAGGAAGCGCATGGCCTCCCCGCCAAATGCGGGGCAGGCGGGAAAATCCCCCCACTGGCGGAAAGGGAAACGGAGAAGGGGACACCCCCTCCCCGTTGGCAGGTGGGACGGTAATATATTATCCCCGCTTCTCCCCCCTCCCCCCTGCCCCGCCTATGCGCGTACTCCTCATCGACGACGACCGCACCACCGTGGATTTCATGAAGACCGGCTTCGAAGCCGCCGGATATTCCGTCTGCACGGCCTACAATGGAAAGGAAGGCCTCGCCCTGGGGCTGGGCAATACCTTCGACCTGGCCATCGTGGATGTGATGCTCCCGGAAATGGACGGATTCCAGGTGGTGCGCCAACTGCGGCAGGGGGGGCGCACCTTCCCCATCATCATGTTGAGCGCACGCAACGAGGAGGAGAACAAAATCCACGGGCTGGAATGCGGCGCCGACGATTACCAGACCAAGCCCTTCTCCCTCACGGAACTGCTGGCCCGGGCCGCCGCCCAACTCCGGAGGGCCGCCGCCACCCCCGCCCCCACCGAACTGCGCGTGGCCGACCTGAGGATGGACCTGGTGGCCAGGAAGGTCTACCGGGGAAACACCCGCATCCTCCTCCAGCCCCTGGAATTCCAGCTCCTGGAATTCCTCATGAGAAACCGGGGGCGGGTGGTCTCCCGCACCACCATCATGGAACATGTCTGGGAATACAATTTCGACCCCCATACCAATGTGGTGGATTCCCGGATCTGCCACCTGCGGGACAAAATCGACAAGAATTTCCAGCCGCGGCTGCTGAAGACCATCCGGGGATTCGGATATGTCCTGGAAGATTCCTAAACGCCTCCCCTGGAAGGGCACCCTGAAACTCCAGGCGGCGGGCTACCTCCTCTGCGGCACCGCCCTGACCCTCGTCTGCGCCATGCTGCTGGCCTATCTCTCCCAGCGGCATTTCCTCCTCTCCACCGCCCGGCGAAAACTCCAAATCTTCAGCACGGAGTTCGTCTTCGAATATGTCTGCCAAAGGGAGGAACCCCCCGGAGGCACTATCTGCCTCCTCCCTGAACTGCCCCTGGCCTGCCGCCAGGCCATGCAACGGCAGGAGCCCCCCCTCACCCCACTGGCCGCCTACCACGTGGAGGAAACCGGGGAAATCTATCTGGCCACCCTCTCCCAGGGAATGCCTGCCTTGGCACTCTATGACAGCCTCTCCCGCCAAATCGTCTCCGTCCTCCCCAGCGACCCCGACATCGCCCTGAACTACCTGGACCAGGAATTCAATGAGGAATCCTACGGCCAGGGAATCGACAAACTCTTCTTCCTCCTGACGGACAGCCAGGGAGACGCGGGGGCACGCTCCGCCTTCCACCCACAATACCTCCCTCTCTTCACCAGGCTCTTCCGCGAGGCGCCCCCCAGGGAGGGCTTCCACACCCTCAACGACAAGGACCTCACCGTCCTCCTGCACGTGAAACGCCTCTTCGACGGCAACTACCTGCTCATCGGGGAAAACATCCACGACTCCCTGGAGAATCTCCACCACCTCCTCCTCTTCTTCGTCCTCCTCTTCCTTGCCTCCCTTCCCATGGAGGCTATCCTGGCCACCCTCTTCGCCAAGCGAATCTCCTCCGGCCTGGAACGCCTGGGAAATGCCGCCGACGCCATCGCCAAGGGAAATTTCACCCTGCGACTCGCCACCAACGGAGAAAGCCGGGAACTGACCTCCCTCATGGAGGCCTTCAACCACATGACGGACAATACCCAGAAACTCCTGGAAGAACTCCAGAATGTGACCGACGACATCGCCCACGACTTGCGCACCCCCCTCACCAGGATGCGCACCCGGGCGGAACTGGAACTGCTCCACCGAAGAGACCAGGACTTCCCCGCCCTGGTGGCCGAAGAGTGCGACGACCTGATCGCCACCATGCAGACCATGCTGGACATCACCCGCCTGGAAAAACGCCTGGACCGCGCCCCCACCCAGCCCACAAACCTGAACCTACTCCTCCAAAGGCTCCAGGAGGCCTTCTCCACCCTGGCCGAAGACCGGAAAATCCTGCTCCAACTGGAACTCCCCACACACCCCGTCATCTACCCATGCAACCCCCGGCAATGGGAAAGGATGGCCGCAAATCTCCTGGACAACGCCCTCAAATACACTCCCGCCATGGGCACGGTCACGCTCCGCCTAGAGACCTTCCCCCAGGCCATCCTTCTCTCCGTCCAGGACAGCGGACCGGGAATCCCCCAGGAGGAGCAAACCAAAGTCTTCCAGCGCTTCTATCGCTCCGACGCCAGCCGGAGCCGCCCCGGAAACGGCCTGGGATTGAGCCTGGTGAAGGCCGTGGCCGAATCCCTGGGCGGCACCGTCCGGGTGGTCAGCGCACCAGGACGGGGCAGCCTCTTCCAAGTCACCCTGCCCCGGGAGAGGTGAGATAAAGTATAACTACTTTATAATAAACAACTTATACAATATCATCGCCCAACCTCCCCCCAATGTGGCCAGGAGGCAGAAGACGGCGGCGCTGCCCATGTCCTTGGCGCGTCCCGCCAATTCATGCCACTGGGGGGAAGCCAGGTCCACCACCGCTTCCAGGGCGGAGTTGAGCAATTCCACGGCCAGGAGGATTCCGCCCAGGGCAAGCATCACGAGCCGGCACTCCAGGGAGAGGGGCAGGAGAAAGAGGAGGAGGGCCTGGCAGGCGACCAGGAGCAGGTCCTGTCGGAAGGCGGCCTCATGCCGGAAGGCGGCCTTCAGGCCCTTTGCGCTATATCCTGCAGCGGCAAGGAAATGCCTTATGCCCTGGAGTTTTTCCGGCTTTCTGTCCCTTGCGGGGGAGGCAGCCGCCTCCCGTTTTTTCGGTTCGTTTTCCATAATCAAGGGGGAAGGGAGGGGTGCCCCTCACTTCTTGTTTTGCCTGACGAATCGGCTCATGTCCTGGTTCGCCTGGAGGAACTGCTGGAAGTGGCTTTGGAGGAGTTCACTCTCCTCTTCCCCCGGGCGGTCTCCGGAGAGAAGCACATTCCTGCCGTAGTATTTCTTCCCGGCCTCCACAGGCAGGATGTATTTGAAATCGGGGCAGACAAAGGTATTCAGCCTCCAGCCGCAGACAATGAAATACTCCCGATCGTACTGGTCGCCCAGGAGGCTTTTCCCCACGGAGTAGTCCCAGGGGGTGTTTTCCACCCCGAAGAAGGGGGCCAAAGTGGGGATGATGTCCGTGTGATGGCTGCGGTGAAGGAGTTTTCTGGGAGGCTCCCCAGGCAGGAAGATGACCAAGGGGGTGCGGATTTGCTCCTCCACGAAGGAGGAGTTGTGCCCCAGGTGCCCCTTTTCGAAGAATTCCTCCCCATGGTCCCCGGTCACCACCACGATGGTGTTTTCGGCAATGGCGGGATTGGCCTGAAGCGCGGCCAGCACCCGGCCAATCTGCCGGTCCACATGGTGGGCGGCATTCACCTGGCGGGTGAAGATGCCCGGCGCATCCTTGACCGAAACCGTGGCATAGTTGATCTCCGGAATGTAGTTCTCCCGCAAGGCCTGGCTTTCATCAAAGGTATATGGCGCATGGGTGCTTTCGAAGAAATGGAAGGCGAAGAAAGGCGGGGAATCGGGGGTGCGCCCCTGGAGGAACTCCACCATCCGGTCCATGCCGATGACATCCCGCCGCCAGGGTTCCTTGTCCCGGATTTCCCTCATGCACTCCGAGGGGATGGAGGCGAAAATGGTCTGGTCGAACTCGGGATAGGTGAACCGCGCGGAGGTCTGCACCAGGAATTCATAGCCGTCCTCCTCCAGCCAGTCGAAGAGAAGGGGCGGCCGCCTGGCATGGAGGAAGGCCCCCCAGTTGGTGCCGTAGATTCCATAGAACATGGAAAACATGGCGGGGCGCGTCCCATGCCCGCCGCTGTAGTGCTGGGGTGCCCAGAGGCCCCGCTGCGCCAAGGCCCAGGTCTCCGGCATGGTCTCCGGATTCAGATGGTCATAGCGGAGGGACTCGGCGGTCAGCCAGAGGAGGTTCATCTTCCGCGCAGGGCTCCGCCTGCGGATGGGGCGGGCGGGATAGTTCAGCATGAACGCATCGTCCTTCCCGGCCTTGAAAATCCGATCCTCCCGGGAAGGCTCCTTGCAGCCCAGGCGGCGCAGGAAGGTCCGCATCCTCATGGAGAAGGTGACAGGATAGGTGTTGTTGTAGGCCAGGACATCCCGACGTGAATAGAAGTCCGCATAGGCAAAAATCAGCATGCCGCCCAACAGCCCCAGAAACAGAAGGACCCCTCCCAGAGCCAGGACCCCTCCCAGGCGAGGCAGACAAGTTCCTTCGAAAAAGGCGCCTGTGCGGCGACGACGCACCCACACGGCCAAGAGCACATTGGCCGCCACCGCCAGGAACACTCCGACGGCGGAGGGCACAATCGTCTCCGCCCCCAGCCCCATGGCCTCAAAGCCGCCAGGGGTAATCATCAGGTTCACCACAAGACCATTCAAATGATACCCGAATTTCAGGTAAACCACCAGGTCCAACACCAGCAGGAACTCGCATACCGAGGTCCACAGCACCCCCAACACCAGGGACAACACCCCGCCCACCCGGGGCTTGAACAGGGACAGCCCCACAAAGGAGGCCAAGACCCCCGGCAAAAGGTACATCACAGGGTAGGTGACCACCGAAACCACCAGCCAAATGGCCGGCAAAAGACGACTCCCCAACCCCTGGTGGCAGGCAAGGCAGAGACACAGGAGAAAGAAAACCACCAGGTGGACGGCAAAGAACAAAAGGTTCTGCCGAAGATGCAGATGACGCTCATCCATGGGCATACGCAAAGCAGGAAAAAAGGAAAGGACTCCTCCCTAGGCAAGGGAACCCCGTCCCCATGCCCCCCCAAAAAAAGGGAATTTTCAATATTCTACTCCCTGCACCCTTCGGCAAAATTGCCGGAAAATTGCCAAACGGCAATCTTGGCCAATCCCCCTCCGCTTCTCCCCGGCTCCTTCGCGGTCAAGTCCACGCCCATGTCGGCGGGGACGGGGGGAGACGTGCAGCCTCTACTAGGACGGGGAGGATTTCAAGGCGACGGGGAGGCATTCCCGGGAGGGCAGGCAGGCAACGTTCTTTCTGAACCACCTGAGCACGTTGCCGGTCTGCAAGTTCTACGAAAGGCTTGAGGAGCACAAGTCGCTGGACAAATACGCGGCCTCAATGGCATGCGCTGTACTTTGGGATGCCAGGGTGGAAAATACCGGAGAAAATGGCAGAGGGAACCTATCCCCAAGATGCCCAGGAAGAGCATGAATGCCGTCGGGCTCCAGCCGCCGCAGGATGCCATGGAACACCGATACATGCCCTAAAGACAAATGG
>JAEDNB010000070.1 GCA_016302725.1 Lentisphaeria bacterium | reverse complement strand
GGCTTCCATGGCGTGTCCGGTGTCCAGCTGGGCGAGGACCCTGGGGGAGGATTCGCGGAAAAGGAGGTGCCAGGGGAGTTCGCCGTTTTCCAGGGGCTTGAAGTCCGCGCCGTGGCAGTGGTATCCGATGCGCATGCCGTAGTGGGCCAGTTTTTCCGCCACCTGGTCCATCCACTGGATTTGCTGTTTCCATTCATCCAGGGTGGAGGCGGGGAGCCAGGGGAGGACGGGGGTGGTGGCGCCCACAGCCTGGCAGAGGCGGGCGGTGCCCTCCAGGTTTTCCGGGGAGAAGTCCTTGGGGCTCATGTGCCATCCGCAGCAGACCAGGCCGGATTCCCGGAGGAGGGAGGCGTAGAAGGAGGGGGAGTAGGCGGGGGCGCCGGCGAACTCCACTCCCTCGTAGCCCATGGCCTTCAGGGACTTCAAGGTGGCGAGGGGGTTTTCGGCCAACTCCTTGCGGACGGAGTAGAGTTGTGCAGCGACGGGGATGTAGGTCATGGGATTGCGGGGGTGGGGTGGGGTTATTTTCCGTTCCATTCTTCGATGCGGAAGGGGACGACCGCCTTGTCGGCCATGCGGCGGGCGGGGGTCATGACGGACCAGAGTTCCGTGAGGGTAGTGGTGGCCAGGCAGGTGGAGCTGTCTCCCGCGCCGTAGTAGATTCGCAGGGTTTCCTGGTCGTCCTCCAGCAGGGCGCCGCAGGGGAAGATGGTGTTCTTCACCCAGAGGTCGGGCAGGTCGTTCTCATAGTCCTTCTCCGCCACCAGGAGGGGTTCCTTGGTGATGGCCGTCAGCCGGGTGGGATCTTCCAGGGAGAAGAGGGCGGCGCCTGCCGTGTAGCGCTTGGACCACTTCCGGTTGCCGGGCAGGATGTCCACCCGGTCGGGATCCACATCCACCGCATGGAAGATGAGGAGCCATCCCCGGGGGGTGCGCAGGGGCGGGGCGCCCGCGCCAATCTTGGCGTTCGCCCAGGGGACGTCTTCGCACCCCAGGAAGAGTTCCTGCTCCCCCCAGTATTTCAGGTCGGGGGAGAAGGCGTACCAGATGTGGAAGGGGGTGCCCCACTGGTTGGAGGGACGCTCCAGCCGCATGTATTTCCCCTGGATCTTCTCGGGGAAGAGAACCATGTTCCGCTGCTGGGGAATGCCCAGGTTCACCACGTCGAAATCCAGCCCCTCCCCCCGCCAGCGGGCGATGCCCGGACGCTCGGAGTGCTGGTTCTCAAAGCAGAAGGTCAGGTAGAGGTGCCCCTCCAAGGCGGTGAGCCGGGCGTCCACCAGCCAGGGGAGGATGGTGTCGCCGTAGTGGACCCGCACCAGCCCCGGCAACATCTCGAAGTGGAGGCCGTCCTGGCTGAAGCCCAGCCCCGTCCCCATGTTGAGGGCGGGCATGGAGTAGTCCCCCTTGAAGTGGTCCACCCGGGGCGCGATGACGTACTGCCCCTGGAAGCGGGTCACGCCGGCGTTGAAGACGTAGCTGGCGGGATAGGGGACGTCGCTCCGGGTCAGGATGGGATTCCCCTCGTACCGGTGAAGGATGGGGGAGGTGTGGAGGGGGCCCACGTGCCGGGGCAGATCAAGAAAGGGATTGCGCATGGGGAGGAGTCGGGGAAGGTGGGGGAAAAGTGGGCGGTGGAACCGGGGGCGTACAAGGAGGGGGGAGGATCAGTGGAAGGCGGGGAGCATGTCTCCGTGGGCCTGGATGAGGGCGTCGCACATCTTCACGATGTCGTCCAGGCTGAGTTCGGCGGCGCAGTGCGGGTCCAGCATGGCGGCCTGGTAGACGTGGTCCTTCTTCCGGGTGCGGGCCGCCTCGATGGTCATCAACTGCACATTGATGTTGGTCATGTTCAAGGCGGCGCATTGGACGGGGAGGGGGCCGGCGTAGGTGCCGTGGATGCCCTGGGCGTTCACCAGGCAGGGCACCTCCACCACGGCGTCGGCGGGCAGGTTGGGGATGAAGCCCCGGTTGAGGACATTGCCGCCGATTTGCCGGGGGGTGTTGGTGAGGATGGAGTCCATGATGGCGGAGGCGTATTCCCGGCTGAGCTTGTGTTCCAGGCTGCTCTTCTCCTTCAGGCTCTCGTATTCCTTCTTCCAGTCCTCGATTTGCCTGATGCAGCGCCGGGGGTATTCGTCCAGGGGGATTCCGTATTCCCGGATAAGTCCGGGGTATTTGTCCTTGATCCAGTAGGGGGAGTATTCGGCGCAGTGTTCGCTGGATTCCGTGAGGTAGTATCCGAAGTGGTTGAGCATCTCCAGGCGGACCAGGTCTGCGCCGCAGGCCTCGGGGTGTTCCAGGTGGCCGCGGTCCCGCTTGACCACCTCCCGGGCCAGTTCCCGGATTCGGGGATAGAGGTCCTCCCCGTTGCGGGAGATGCCCAGCAGCCAGGCCTGGTGGTTGATGCCGGCGATGCGGCTGCGGATGCCCAGGGCTTCGTCGCACCAGTCGCCGGCCTTGGCCTCCTCCTCCGTGAGCATCCCCAGGGAGCGGAGCAGGGAGCATCCGCAGATCTGGACGCTATGGCAAAGCCCCACTGTCTTCACCGCGGTCTCCCGGAGCATGGCCCCCGTGAGCATGGCCATGGGGTTGGTGTAGTTCAGGAACCAGGCCTCGGGGCAGACCTCCTCCATGTCGCGGGCAATGTCCAGCATGACGGGAATGGTGCGCAACGCCCGGAAAATCCCGCCGATGCCCAGGGTGTCCCCAATGGTCTGGCGGAGGCCGAATTTCTTGGGAATCTCGAAGTCGATGACCGTGGAGGGTTTGTAGCCGCCGACCTGGATTGCGTTCACCGCAAAGTCCGCGCCGGCCAGGGCCGCCTTCCGGTTTTCCACCCCCAGGTAGCAGTCAATCCTCGCCCGCCCCCCGTTGAAAGTGGCGTTCATCTTGTCCAGAATCGCCTTGGATTCCTGGAGACGCTCCGGGTCGATGTCGTAAAGGGCAATCTCCGCGTCCCGGAGGGAGTCCCGACACATGCAGTCTCCCAGGACATTGCGGCAGAAGACCGTGCTGCCCGCGCCAATGAAGGTGATTTTTGCCATTGATGTAATGTGGTTTTTCTATTTGAGTTATAAACTTTGTTTCCAGTGCTCCGCGCCGTGATGGGCGTGGGGCGACCTTGACGTATCCGCCTTTCCCCCTCCCGTGGAGAGGGCGGGCGGGGGCTTTATGGGGTGGGGAGGAGTTTTTGGAGGAGTTCGGGCACAGTCTTGGCCTCGGTGAGGAGGTCGGCGTATTCCGGGGTGGTGAAGCCCTCTTCCTGGGCGTGGCGGAGGAGGGCGAGGATGCCGTCGTAGAAGCCGCGGAGGTTGAGGATGCCCACGGGTTTTGCGGGGCGTCCATGGAGCCGTTCCACTTTCTGTCGTTCCAGGGCGTCGAAGAGTTCATCCCAGGTGCCGTAGCTCCCGGGCATGGCGATGACCACGTCCGCCAGTTCCAGCATCTTCTCCTTGCGGACGGAGATGTCGGGGGTGATGACCGTCCGGGGGAGTCCGGGATAGAGGAACTCCTGGGGGAGGGTCCGGGGGAAGACGCCGATGGCTTCTCCGCCGTTCTCCAGGACCGTGTCGGCCAGGGTGGTCATGGTCCCCTCCCGGGAGCCGCCGAAGACCAGGGTCGCCTTCCGGCGCACCAGTTCCCGCCCCAGTTCCCGGACAGCGTCGGCGTAGACGGGGTCCGGGGGCATGGTGGCTCCCAGGTAGACGAGGACGCGTGGGGAGGCGGGCGGTGCGGCTGTGGCGTTCATGGGCATGGGGAAGGGTGGCTTGGAAGGGCAGGGCGCAGTCGGAATGCCCATACAGTAGCCTGTTCTTCGCTCCCTGCCTCCCCGGAGGGGGCGCCTTTCCCCGCCTTTGCCGCCCCCGTTTCCCGTCTCCCGGGCGGCGCAAGAAGGAAGGCGGGGGCGGGAACGGAAAAAAGAGTGCTATGTTAACACGTCTTTTTTTCCCCTGCTCCCTCCGGCAGGACGGAGGAGCCCCTCCCTCCCGGCCTCCCTTTCCTGAAAAATCTTCCCCCCGCCCACTTCCGCCTCTTCTTTTTGCTGTAGCCATGTCTCTCCAGGAATGTATCCAGATTGCCTTGGGGCAGCGGCCGGCCGCCCTGGCAATTCAGCATGTGCGTGTCTTCCACCTGGCAACGGGGGAATGGGAGGAGGACACGGACATCGCCTTGGATTCCCAGGGGAGGATTGCGGCGGTGGGCCGGGGCTACGACGGCGTGGAGGTGGTGCCCGGCAAGGGGCTGGTCGCCGTGCCGGGGTTCATCGACGCCCATATGCATCTGGAGTCCTCCCTCATGACCCCCCGCAACTACGAGCGGATGGTCACCGCCTATGGGGTGACCACGGCGGTCTGCGACCTCCATGAATTGGCCAACGTGGTGGGGGAGGCCGCCTTCGACTATTGCCTCCAGGCCTCCCAGGCCATGGCCATGTCCTTGCTGGTGCGCATCTCCCCCTGCGTGCCCGCCACGCCTCTGGAGACCAGCGGCTTCACCGTGGACGCCCAATGCCTGCGCCGCTGGCGGGAACGGCATCCCGAACTGGGGCTGGGGGAATTGATGAATGTGCCCGGAGTCCTCAATAGGGACGGGGAACTGATGGCCAAGGTGGAGGGCGCCTCCTTCCTGGATGGACACTGCCCCATGGTCACCGGAAGGGCCTTGAATGCCTATCTCGCCACAGGAGTCCGAAATGACCACGAATCCTCCACCCTGGAGGAGGCCCGGGAAAAGTTGCGCCGGGGGCTCCAGGTGCTGATCCGGGAGGGAAGCGCCGCCCGGAACCTGGAGGCCCTCCTGCCCCTGATGACCCTGGAAAACTCCATGCGCCTGGGCTTCTGCACCGATGACCGAAATCCCCTGGACATGGAGGAGGAGGGACACCTGGACGCCATGGTCCGCCGCGCCATCCGGGCGGGGATCCCCCCCTTGGTGGCCTACCGGGTGGCCAGTTATTCCGCCGCCCAGGGGCTGGGCCTGACCGACCGCGGGCTCATCGCCCCCGGAATGCGGGGGGACATCCTCCTGCTCTCCGACTGGAAGGAGTGCCGACTGGAACGGGTCTTCGTGGCGGGAGTCCCCAGGGAACGCCTCTTCCAGAAGGGACGGGAGGACGCCTTCCCCTCTGAGGAACCCTTCCTCCATACGGTGAAATGCCGCCCCATGACCCCCGAAGATTTCCCCCTCCCCCCCAGGGATGGACGCCTCCACCCGGTCATAGGGGTGCTCGACGGCTCCCTGCTGACAGAACGGCTCTCCCTCCCCGCCGACGCCCCCGGTGTCCTCCCCGTGGCTGTGGTGGAACGGCACGGGAAGAACGGGAATGTGGGCCGCGGACTGGTGCGCGGCTTCGCCTTGAAGGCAGGCGCACTGGCCTCCAGCGTGGGACACGACAGCCATAACCTCTGCGTGGTGGGCACCTCCCCACAGGCCATGGCCGAGGCCGCCAACGCCCTCCGGGAAAGCCAGGGCGGCTTCGTGGCCGTACGCCCCGACGGAACCCGCGTCCTGCTCCCCCTCCCCGTGGGGGGGCTGATGAGCCAGGAGGAGGGGCCGGTCCTGGCAGACCGCCTGCGGGAACTCCACCAGGCGGCCCGGGAACTGGGCTGCCCCCTCCACGCCCCCTTCCTCCAATTGGCCTTCGTCCCCCTCGCCGTCATCCCCCACCTGAAATTGACGGACCGGGGACTGGTGGACGTGGACGCCTTCCGACTCCTCTCCCCCGGGGAATGCTAATCCCTCCGCAGGACTCCCTTTTCTCCCCCGCCTCCCTACCTGAATCATTCAATTCCCCCCAACCCAAGGAAACCCCATGCAAGCAATCCCGCAAACGCAAAAGCAAAAGCAAGACAAGGACATCGCCCGTGAAATGCTGGCTGGCCTGACCACCTTCCTGGCCATGGCCTACATCCTGGCCGTGAACCCCAACATCCTGAGCGCCACCGGCATGCCCCGGGGAGGCGTCCTGGTGGCCACGGCGCTGGCCTCCTTCGTGGGCACCTGCCTCATGGCTTTCTTCTCCAACTATCCCTTCGCCCTGGCCCCCGGCATGGGCCTGAACGCCTATTTCGCCTACACCGTCGTGCTGGGCATGGGCTACTCCTACCAGGTCGCCCTGCTGGCGGTCTTCGTGGAGGGCCTCATCTTCCTGGCCCTCTCCCTGACCAAGGTGCGGGAAAGCCTCTTCAACTGCATCCCCTTGAGCCTCAAGGCCGCCATCAGCGTGGGCATAGGCCTCTTCATCGCCTTCATCGCCCTCCAGAACGCCAAGATCGTGGTGGATAACCCCGCTACCCTGGTTTCCCTCCAGTCCTTCACCGCCGAAAACATGAACAACCACGGCATCAGCGCCGTCCTCGCCATCATCGGCACCATCTTCACCGCATGGATGCTCCACAAGAATGTCCGCGGCGCCATCCTCCTGGGCATCCTGGCGACCTGGATCCTGGGCATCCTCGCCCAGCTGACCCACCTCTACCAGGTCAACCCCGAACTGGGCTGCTACAGCCTCATCCCCAGCCTCTCCTTCAATACCTTCTCCCAGTCCTTCAAGGAGTTCGTCGGACTCTTCGGCTCCTGCTTCAGCCACGAAAACTGGAGCCTCCGCCAAGTGGTTGACGGCAAGGAGGTGGTGACCACCGGATTCAGCCTCCTGAAATCCCTCAACTTCGTGGTCGTGGTCTTCGCCTTCATGTTCGTGGACATCTTCGACACCATGGGCACCCTCATCGGCGTCTCCAACAAGGCCGGAATGCTGGACAGGGAAGGCAAACTGCCCCGCATCCAGGGCGCCCTCCTCTCCGACTCCATGGCCACCTCCCTGGGCGCCATCATGGGCACCTCCACCGTCACCACCTATGTTGAGTCCGCCGCCGGCGTCAGCGAGGGCGGGCGCACCGGCCTCACCGCCCTGACCACCGCCTTCCTCTTCCTCATCTCCATCCTCTTCGCCCCCATCTTCCTGGCCATCCCCGGATTCGCCACCGCCCCCGCCCTCGTCATCGTGGGCTTCTATATGTTCTCCGGCATCACCCAGATCGAGTTCAATGACTACCTGAACTCCATCCCCTGCTACCTGACCATCCTGGTCATGCCCCTGGCCTACAGCATCTCCGAGGGCATCTGCGCCGGCGTCATCTCCTGGACCGTCCTGAATTTCTTCTCCTCCCGCCGGAAGGAAATCAGCCCCCTTATGTATGTGCTGACCATCCTCTTCCTGGCGAAATACGTGGTGCTCTAGCCCACGCCCGCCCCGCCGCGGGGCAGGGGAAGGGAAGACCCGCCCCCCACCCCTGTCCCGCCTCCCCGCCCCATGAACGAACCCGTCGCCCAGCCTTCCCTGGCCACCCCGCGCTTCCTGGACTCCGGAGACCCGGAGGCCCAACGCCGGGAAATCCGGGATATCCTCGCCTCCGCCAATCCCTTCCGCCTGAACTGGGAAGCCCCTTGGCTGGACAAGGTCTTCCAGGCATATTGCCAGCCCCATCGCTATTTCCATACCCTCCAGCATCTCCTGGATGTGTGCCGCCGGATCCGACGCCTGGGACTGCCTCGGCGAAATGCCGGGGAACTGCTCCTGGCCGCCCTCTTCCACGATGTCTTCTGGCTCCCCCAGGGCACCCGGAACGAGGCCGCCTCCGTGGAGGTCTTCGATTTCCTCCGCCCCTCCATGGGACGCGAACTCCCCCAGGAGGCCGTCCAGGCCGTCCACCAAATCATCCTCTCCTCCAAGGGACAGAAGCCCGTCAGCGACTGCGCCCGCCGCTTCCATGAATGCGACTGCCATGTCCTGCTCCACGGCTCCCCCGTGGATCTGCTGGCCTACGAATTCCAAATCTTCCGGGAATTCCAATCCCTCAACATGGCGGAATACCGGAAGGGACGCGGAGGCTTCTTCGAACGCTTCAGCCGACGCTTCCCGGAATGCCGCCCCAACATGCGCTTCCTCATCGAATACCTGGAACGGAGACGCCCCAGGGTCGGCATCTACGCAGGCTCCTTCAACCCCTTCCACATCGGACACCTCTCCATCCTCCAAAAGGCCGAACTGATGTTCGACAAGGTCATCGTGGCCGTGGGCGTCAATCCCGAAAAGAACCCCGGAAGGAGGGGCGCGGCCGGACAGGAGGAGGCCATGGGAGTGAGGGAAAAACTCCCCTTCCACGAGGTGGTCTTCTTCGACAATCTCATGGTGGATCTCCTGGACCAGGAGTCCCAGTTCTGCGATGTCACCCTGGTGCGGGGACTCCGGAATGGCTACGACCTGGACTACGAAATGAGCCAGCAGTGCTTTATGCAGGCCATGAGGCCGCAGACGCACTCCGTCTACATCCCCTGCGACAAGTCCCTGGAACATATCTCCTCCTCCGCCCTGCGGGGACTCCAGCTCTTCGACTGCCGGGGACGGGAGGAAATGTATTTCCCACACCTCTACGACTACTATGGAAAGTCCGTCCAGGAACTTTTCGGATGAGGCAAAGGGGATGCTCCAGTGCCGGGAACTCAAGGTCTGGTATCCCATCCGGCAGGGAATCCTGAACCGGGTGAGGGGATATGTCCGCGCCGTGGACGGGGTCTCCCTCCGCCTGGGGGAGGGGGAGACGCTGGGGCTGGTGGGGGAGTCGGGTTGCGGGAAGACAACCCTCGGACGAACCCTGGTGGGCCTGGAAAAGCCCACGGCAGGTGAGGTGCTCTGGCAGGGAATCCCCCTGGAACGCCTCCCGAAAACCAAACGCGCCGCCGCACGGCGCAATCTACAGATGATTTTCCAGGACCCCTTCACCTCCCTGGATCCCCGCATGAGCGCCATGGAACTGGTCACGGAAGGACTCCAACTCCATGGACTGTATCTCCCCGGGGAAAGCCGCCAGGAGGCCGCCGCACGGCTGATGCAGGAGGTGGGACTGGAACCGGAAACCATGTTCCGCTACCCCCACGAGTTCTCGGGGGGACAGCGCCAAAGGCTCTCCATCGCCCGCGCCCTCGCCCTGGAACCCAAGGTCATTGTCTGCGATGAGCCGGTCTCCGCCCTGGATGTCTCCGTGCAGGCCCAGGTAATCCGGCTCCTGGCCCAACTCCAGCGGAAACGCGGCCTCTCCTATCTTTTCATCTCCCACGACTTGAGCGTGGTACGACTCCTCGCACAACGGGTGGCGGTGATGTATCTGGGAAGGGTGGTGGAACAGGGGGATGCACAAGAGGTCCTCCGGGAACCCCTCCATCCCTATGCCCAGGCCCTGGTCTCCGCCATCCCCGTCCCCGGAAAGTCCAACCGCGCCCAACGCATCCTCCTGAAGGGGGAACTCCCCAGCCCTTCCCAGCCCCCTCCCGGATGCCCCTTCCATACCCGCTGCCCCAGGGCAACGCCACGGTGCGCCAGGGAATGCCCCCCCCTCTCCCCACGAACCCCCTCCCGCTCCGTCGCCTGCTGGCTCTCCTAAACCCCCGGCACAACGGCGCCGCCGCGGAAACACGGAGGGCACGGGGTGGTTAACACGGAGGGCACGGAAACCCCGGCAAGCCGGGGCACGGAG
>JAEDNB010000069.1 GCA_016302725.1 Lentisphaeria bacterium | reverse complement strand
ATCTAGAAATCTAGAAATCTAGAAATCTAGAAATCTAGAAATCTAGAAATCTAGTTATCTATCATAAATACAAAGGCGTTACCTCAACCAAGGAACGCCCTTCGGAGACCCGGGGCCTCTATCGGCCTGGCGGCTTCGCAGGAACCGAATGCAGGGGAAGCGGGGGGCCGCGCCGGGGAAGCCCGGCGAGGACGCGCCATCGCAGGGGGGATGCCGGGGGAGGGGGTGCCCGCCAGGGCATTTCCTTCCCCGCAGACACCCTGCTATGGCGCAAGGCAGGCGCGAAGCGCCTGGCGCGCCCCCGCCCCCCCCCCCGTCTCTCCGTGTGCGCCGCAGGCGCCTTCCGTGCCCTCCGTGTTTCCACGAATCAGATGCCTCCGGTTTTGGCGGTGGGTGCCCGTAGGGGGGGTAGGAGATGGGGGAAAAAGTATATTAACCGGATTATCCGGCGGGGAGAGCCTTTTCTGGTCTCTGCCTTTGCTAGGGTTCCGGGATGGCGTGTTCCTTCAGGGCCTCCCAGGAGAGGGCGGGGATGCGTTCGCCCTCCTGAAGCCCCAGTTCCGCCGCCAGGCCTCCCCGGATTTCCAGGGCGCAGAAGACTGGGCGGCGGCAGGGATAGCGCTTCAGCCGCGCCAGGTAGTGTCCCTCCGATTCCCCTTCCCGGCGCGGTTCCTCCACCTCCATGGAGGTGATTTGGAGGATGGTCCCCCGTGCGTCCAGGAAGAGGATGTCCAGGGGGACGAGAGTGTTTTTCATCCAGAAGACCTGGGGCCTGGGAGGCAGGGAGAGGAACGCCATGGCGGCGCTGTCCGGCAGGTGCCTTCGCCCCTGCAGCCCCTGGGCCCTTTCCTGGGGGGTGCGGGCCAGTTCCACCACCTCGAAGCGGGCCGGGCCGATTTCCACCTCCCGCAGCACCACCTCCCCTGCAGCCAGGCGCGCCCCAGCCGTCCAGAGAACCAAACCCAGGATTGCCACCGCCAGCTTTTGCATAGTGCGGGTACTATAACGGATTCCATGCCCACCACCTTTACCATCAAGACCTACGGCTGCCAAATGAACGAACGGGACTCCGAGGCCCTGGCATGCCTGCTGGAAATGCACGGCTTCCAGGAAGTCCACCAGGAGGCCGAGGCCGATGTGATGATTTTCAATACCTGCAGCGTCCGGGACCAGGCCGAACGGAAGGTGCTGGGAAAGGTCGGCCTCATGAAACGCCTGAAGCGGGAACGCCCCGACCTGGTCCTGGGCATCATCGGATGCATGGCCCAGCGAAGGGGGGAATCCCTCCTCCAGGAACTGCCACACCTGGATTTCGTGGCCGGCACCGACCAACTCCAGAATGTCCCCCGTCTGGTGGAGGAGTGCCTGGCCAGGAAAGGCCGCCCCTGCGCCGTGGAAATGGGGCCCGGGGTCTTCCGGGAACTGGATGGACACCGCCCCGGACGCCTCATTGCCGAGGTTTCCGTCATGCGGGGATGCGACCAGTTCTGCACCTACTGCATCGTCCCCTTCTGCCGGGGGCGGGAGAAATCCCGCCCCATCCCCGACATCGTGGAGGAGGCGCGGATGCTGGCGGAGACGGGCACGAAGGAATTGCTTCTGCTGGGGCAGAACATCACGGCCTACGGGGTGTCCGAGGCCCGCGCCCGGGGCGAATACACCCCGGAATATTCCGCCTTCGCCGAATTGCTGGAGGCGCTCCAGGAAGTGCCGGGCATCCAGCGCATCCGCTTCACCTCCCCCCATGTGCGCTTCATGAACCGGCGCTTTGTGGAGGCGGTCTCCTCCCTCTCCAAGGTATGCCCCTCCTTCCATGTGCCCCTCCAGAGCGGAAGCGACCGGATCCTGAAATTGATGCACCGCAACTACACGGCGGCGGAATACCTGGACCGGATCCAGGCCCTCCGGGAGCGGCTGCCCCAGGCCACCTTCTCCACCGACATCATCGTGGGCTTCTGCAGCGAAACCGAGGAGGAGTTCGAGATGACCCACGAAATGATGCGAAAGGTGGGATACGACATGGCCTACATCTTCCGATACTCCCAGCGGGAAGGGACCCAGGCCGCCAAAACCCTCCCCGACGACGTGCCCGACGACGTGAAACACCGCCGGAACCAAATCCTCCTGGAGGAACTGGCCCGCCACGTGAAGGCCGCCAATGCCGCCGCCGTGGGCACCCTCGCCCAGGTCCTGGTGGAAGGCCCCAGCCCGCGAAACCCCCGCCGCTGGTGCGGACGCAGCCTGACCAACAAAATGGTCCTCTTCTCCCCCGACCCCGCCCTCACCCCAGGCACGCTGGCGGACTTCCGCATCGTACACGCAACGGAAAACGCCCTCTACGGCGAACCCGCCAGGACGACTCCCCCATGCGCCTGACCCCGGCGAAGGTGAACCTCCATCTCACCGTGGGAAAGTCCCGCCCCCTGGATGGACGCCATTTTGTGCAAAGCCTCCTGGTCCCCTTCACCAGGGTCCAGGATTGCCTGGAGCTCACCCCCAATCCCCCAGGCACAGGCGTGACCCTCCAGCTTTCCGGGCGCCCCATCCCCGACGGGGATTCCCCGGAAACCAACCTGGCCTGCCGGGCGGTGGCCGCCTATTGCCAGGCCGCCCGCATCCCCCCCAACTGGAATGTGAAACTCTGGAAATCCATTCCCATGGGAGCCGGCCTGGGGGGGGGCTCCTCCGATGCCGCCGCCGCCCTCCTGGAACTGGAGGAAAGCCCCCATTCCCCCAAGTTGGGCGGGGAGGCCCTCCACCGGCTGGCCGCCTCCCTGGGCGCTGATGTCTCCTTCTTCCTGAACCCCGTCCCCTCCCTGGCCACGGGCATCGGGGAAATCCTCACCCCCCTGCCCCGTTTCACCCCGCCCCCCATCCGCGTGCTCTATCCCGGCTTCCCCTCCCCTGTGGCCTGGGCATACGCCAACTGGTTCCGCCCCCCGTACCTCACCCCGCCCCCCTGGCCACCGGAGGAAAGCACCGCCCCCTGGCCACCGGAACGGCTCTGGAACGACCTGGCCTTCGCCGTGGAAGAAAAATATCCCATCCTCCTCCAGGCAAAGGAACGCCTCCGCCAGGCAGGGGCCACCGGGACCCTCCTCTCCGGAAGCGGCAGCGCCGTCCTGGGCCTCTTCCCCACCCAGGAAGAGGCCGACCACGCCACCCTGGATTCCCTCCCCCCCCACTGGGAACTCCTATAGCCCCCGGCCCATGGGCGATGGCGGCGCGGCGGTGTGTGCCGCCCGTCATGGGAGGGGGCGTCCCGGGAGCCCCCAGGGAGGGCAGGCCTCCCAAAGGAGCCGCGCCCGTCCCCAGGCCTCAAGCCAATCGGCCCAGAGGCTTTCCCGGGTCACGTCGCCGTCTTCGTCCTCCTGGAGGAGTTCCTCGGCGCGGCATTGCCGTCGGCAATCCTGTTCCAGGCGTCTTCTGGCCCGTTGGAGCCGGCTGTGGAAGGAGCGGAAATCCCGGTTTCGGAATGCCTCCACGGCGGCAAGATATTCCCCCACGGCCTCCTGGAGGAGGATGGGGGCGGAGAGCTGGAGCCGCAGGAGGCGTGTCTGGAGGGCGGCCAGTGCGCTGTCGTCCAGCCGGTAGTCCTGGAGTTTTCGGGGCACCTCCTCCAGATGGACCTGGAGCAGTCCCTGGGAGGGGTTGGCGGAGAGGAGGGAGACGGTGAGGATTTCCTCCAGTTCCCCTGCCAGGGCGGCGGCGTTGTTTTTCCGTTGCCGGTCCCTGGCGGTTTCCCTGGCGTGGGTTTCGTACCAGTCCTGTGGGTTTCCGGGGATGGGGAGGCACTGTGCCAGTGCCTGGAGGGAGGAGAGGCCGGGCTGTTCGGCGGCGCGCCTCCATGCCTCCAGGAGGGCGGGCAGGCTGTCGGTGTTCTCCAGGAGGAGGTCCAGGAAGAGGTTGGCGTGGGCGAGATAGAGACGGAGGAGGGCGGGATGGTCGGAGGGGACGGGCATCTCCAGGAGCCTCCGCAAGGCGGGGAAATGGCGCCTCTGGAACTGCCAGCGGGGGATGCGGAAATCCCGCAGATAATATCCCTGCCGCGCCACTCCGCCATAGAGGATGCGTCCCGCCACTCCGGCGGCAAGGAGGGGGAGGAAGGGAGGGGGAGTGGCCTCCTGGCCGGGAGGGACGGCCTCCCGCATCCGGCGCCAGAGGAGCCCCTGGCAGAGGCGGAGGAGCTGGAGGGAGGCGGAGGCGGACAGGGGCACGGGGATGTCCCCCCCCCGGAACTCCTCCTCCCGGTATTCCCGCCGCAGCCCCAGGAATTGGAGGGGGCGCCGGGGCGTGCCGCCGCATTTCAGGAGGGCGTCTGTCTCCCGGGCGCAAAGGCGCACCAGGGTAGTCAGGTACCAGAGGTCCTCCTGGTTCAGGGCATAGACCTCCCCGTTTTCCCCGGGAAGCCTCTGCAGGGCTCCCTCCTCCTGGGCCAGGGCACCGGCACCCGCCAGGGCCAGGAGGAAAAAGGAAAGAAAGGCGGCTAGGCGCGGCATAATCTCTTCCCCCCGGGGCGCGGGCCCGCAGGCGGGGTGGCTAGAGGGACTTTTGGAGGTCTGCGTCAGCGGCCAGCACCTTTTCCCGGCGTGCGGCGCGGTCTTCCTTGAGCCTTTGCCGCAGGGCGGGGTCAGCCAGGGAGAGAATCTGGGCCGCCAGCAATCCGGCATTGGTGGCTCCGCCGGAGCCCACCCCTACCGTGGCCACGGGAATCCCGCCAGGCATCTGCACCGTGGCCAAAAGGGCGTCCATGCCATGGAGCGCCCCTCCCTCCACGGGAATCCCCACCACCGGCAGCAGGGTATGGGCGGCCACGGCCCCCGCCAAATGGGCAGCCCCCCCCGCCGCCGCGATGATGACCCCGAAGCCATCCTGCTCCGCCCGCTCGGTGAACTCCGCCACCAAATCCGGCGTACGGTGGGCGCTCATCACCCGGACAACGGTCTCCACACCCAGTTTCCTCAAGGTGTCGATGCACCCCTGAATCTTGGGAAGGTCGGAATTGCTGCCCATCAGGACAGCGGCTTTCAATGTGCTCATGGCGAATTGTACCTCTCTGGGAAAACGCAATCCACGCAGGCACGCCACGCGGATTGCCGGGGAACCACCCCGGGGACACAAGACAAAAAAAAGGGAAAAGACGCCCCCGCCCGCCTACTGCTCCGGCTTCTGCCGGGAGAGCCGCGCCAGGGCATTGCCCCGGAAAGGCGCCTCCTTCTGGCGAAAGTCGGGGACGAAATTGGCGTCGCCGGACTCCGGCTGGAAAAAGACCCTCTGGAAGCCCAGGCGCCGTACCTGCTCCATGACCTCCTGGTACTCCTGGTCCGTGACCATCCGGGTGAAGCGCCCCCGCTCCTGGCATTGGGGCATGGGGCGGAACTGGCGCATGACGGAGAGGGGGAGCATGGGGCCGAAGCGGCGGGCCAGGAGCTCCAGGACCGCCAGGGAGTTGGCGGTCTCGCCGGGAAGCACCAGATGGCGCACCAGGACGCCCCGGTTGGCGGCCATCTCCCCGGTGGAATCGAAGGGCCGGAGGAAGCCGACCCGGTCCACCAGGAGTTCCAGCCCCTCCAGGGCCACCTGGGGATAGTCCTCCCGCCCCATGCACTCCCGGGCCAGTTCCGCCGTGGCGTACTTGAAGTCGGGCAGGAAGATTTCCACTCCGTTCTCCAGGGCGTCCAGGAGGGTTTGCCTGGCGCTGTATCCGCCGCTGTTCCATATGACAGGCAAATCGCATCCCGCGTTCCGCACCTCCTGGAGGACGGCCTTCAGGTGAGGCCAGAAGTGGTCGGGGGTCACCAGGTTGATGTTCCGCACCCCCCGCTCCGCCAGGGCCAGGAGCCGTTCGGCCAATGGCTTCACCTCCCAGAACTCCCCCAGATGCTCGGTGGAGAGCTGGTAGTTCTGGCAGAAGAAGCACCCGCAGGAGCACCCGGTGAGGAAGACGGTCCCGCTTCCCTGGGTGCCCACCAGGGGGGGTTCCTCCCCGAAATGGGCCTCCACGTCAGCCAAGTGGAGGGAAGCCCCCTCCCCGCAGAATCCACGCCTTCCGGAGGTGCGGTCCACGCCGCATTGGCGGGGGCAGAGGGTGCAGTGGCGGTATTCCGGGAAATCCATCATGGGCTTGGGGTTCCGTTGAAGCGCTTGAGATATTCATAGGGGAGGCTTCCGCCGAAGAGGTCCAGGGCGCTGCCCACGGTGAAATCCACCCGCCCCGCCCCCGCCTCCCGCAGAATCTCCACATCCTCCAGGGAGCGGATGCCCCCCGCATAGGTCACGGGGAAAGGACACCAATGGGCCAGCCCCTCCACCAGCCCCCGGTCAATCCCCCCGCATTTCCCCTCCACATCCACCGCATGCACCAGGAACTCCCCGCAGGACTCCCCCAGGCGCAAAAAGGTCTCCCGGCAGAGGCGCAGGGAAGTGAGCCTCTGCCAACGGTCGCAGGCCACCACATAGCCCCCTTCCACCCGACGGCAGGACAAATCCAAGACCAGTTTCTCCCGGGGGACCACCCGGCGCAATGCCTGCAGCCGCGCCGGGGAAAAGTCGCCCTCCGCAAAGAGGTAGGAGGTCACGATGAGGGCGCCCGCCCCCGCCTCCAGCCACGATTCCGCATTCTCCGGGGTGACTCCGCCCCCCAGCTGCAGCCCCCCCGGCCAGGCGGCCAGCGCCTCCCGGGCGGCCTCCCCGTTCCCCGGCCCCAACTGGATGACGTGCCCCCCGGCCAAGCCATCCTCCCGGTAGCGGGCCGCATACCAGGACGGCGGCTGGGCGGAGACGAAATTCTCCTGCGGCCCCTGTTCCTGGCCGTCCCGCAGGGAGGCCCCTACAATCTGCTTGACCTTTCCCTGGTGGAGATCAATGCACGGGCGGAAGCGCATCATTGTCGTGGCTGTGGGCCTTTTCCCTGGCCTCCGGGGGTTCAGGGCTTCCGGAGGCCATCCATTTTCTGGAGCATCCAAGGCATGGCCCTTTGGATTTCCAGGTCCCACTGCTTCCACTCGTGGCCCATTTTGTTTTCGCTCCAGGTCACGTCAAAGCCCTCCTGGATGGCCAGGTCCCGCATGCGCAGGTCGATTTCCCACTGGTGGTCCAGGGTTCCGGAGGCCAGGTAGAGGGGGGGCTTGGGGCGGTCCCGGGGGAAATTCCGGACCAATTGGAAGGGATCGTCCTGGGGATTCCAGGGGGCCTGCCCGAAATCCTCCCGGAAGAGGGCGGGATGGACCTCCGCCACCCACTGGGGGTCGAAAGCCCCCGAAAAGGCGGCGATGGCCGCATACTGTTCCGGGTGGCACAGGCCAATCTTCAAGGCGCCGCATCCCCCCATGGAGAGGCCGGCGATGAAACGGCGGCGGGGGTCACGCCCCAGGTGGAAGGTCTGCTCCAAATACTCCGGCAGTTCCCGGGCGATGTAGTCGTGGTAGTTCTGGCCGCAGGCCAGGTTGTTGTACCAGGAGGTGCCGCCGTCCGGCATGATGACCGCAAAGCCCAGCTCCCGGGCGTAGCGCTCCAGGGAGGTGAAGCGGGTCCAGGCGCTGGAGTCGTCGGAGAGTCCATGGAGCAGATAGAGCTGGGGGCACTCCTCCAGGCGGGGGGACTCCGGCAGCAAAAGGTGGACCACCGTGCTCTTCTGGAGGGAGGTGGAGGTGCGCTGAAGTTGGAGGAAGGTCATGGACATGGGGAGTCGGAAAGGATGGCCGCGCCCGCCAGAAGTCGGACGGGCGCGGGGGCGTCAGGGTTTTCCGGGGCGCAGATAGGGCTTGCTGGCCAGGGCCTCCGCCACCGTGCGGTGCACCGGCCCCACATAGATCTGGCGGGGGCGGACAATGCGGCCGCCCTCCCCGTCCCGCTGCTCCAGCCACTGGGCAATCCATCCAGGCAGTCGTCCCAGGGCGAACATGACGGTGAACATGTTCACGGGAATGCCCATGGCGCGGTAGGCCAGGCCCGTGAAGAAATCCACATTGGGATAGAGGTGTCGTTCCTGGAAGAAGGAGTCCGCCAGGGCGACGGACTCCAGTTCCTGGGCGAAATCCAGGAGGGGGTCATGGCGGGAGAGGTGCCCAATCACCTGCATGCAGATTCTCTTGGCGACCTTCGCCCGGGGGTCGTAGGTCTTGTAGACCCGGTGGCCGAAGCCAAAGAGGCGGAAATTGTTGTTCCGGTCCTTGGCCTTCTCCACCAGCATGCGGGGGCTGATGCCGGAATGCATGGCCTCCTCCAGAATCTCCAGCACCCTCTGGTTGGCGCCTCCGTGGAGCGGCCCCCACAGCGCGCAAATGCCGGCGGAGATGCTGGCATACAGGTTGGCACGGCTGGAGCCCACCGCACGCACCACCGAGGTGGAGCAATTCTGCTCATGGTCCGCATGGAGGATGAGCAACTGGTTCAAGGCACGGGTCACCACCGGGTCCGGAACATAGTTGTTCACCGGGGTGTGGAACATCATGTTCAGGAAATTCTCGCAGTAGCGCAAATCCGGACGGGGGTAGACAATGGGGTCGCCCTTGTATTTCTTGTATGAGAAGGCCGCAATGGTCCGCAACTTGGAAAGCAGCCGGGATACCGTGATGTCTATCGCCTCCGTGGAATCCGCCTCCAACTCCGGATAGAAGGTGGACAGCGACACCACCATGGAGGAGAGGATCGCCATGGGATGGGCATGGTCCGGATACAGCGAAAAGAAGTGGCGCATGTTCTCATGCAGCATGGAATGCTGGTTCATGAGGTGGCTGAAGGCATTGTACTCGCTGGGCGTGGGCAGGAACCCGTGCACCAGAAGGTAGGCGACCTCCAAAAAGGAACAGTGCTCCGCCAAATCCTCGATGTCATACCCGCGATACCGCAAAATCCCCTTTGCCCCATCCACAAAGGTAATGTTGCTCTCGCATACCCCCGTGTTCACCATGCCGGGGTCGAAGGTCACCAGGCCCGTCTCCTGGCGCAATGCCCGGATGTCCAGCCCACGCTCTCCCATGTCCCCTTCCAATACGGGAAGTCCCAACTCTTTCCCTTCATAGGAAAGCCTGGCCGTAGTCACTTTTCTCGTAAAACTCATAGATGTCCGCTCCGTGGGGTTCTTCGCCTGCACGCCCTCCATGCGTCCTATGGACGTGGACTCGGAGAGCCAGACAAGGAGGGGAAACTCCATAATATAGCCCCTCTCCCCCTCCCCTTAAATCTCCTCCCCATGGACAATACCAGACAACTGGGGATTTCCGGCCCAGATTGACGGCGTACGCAAAAAGGGCGGGCCATGGGCTGCATGGCCCGCCCTCTCTTTGAGGCGGGCGGGGCGTTTTCCGCGCAAGGCGGTGCGCCCCGCAAAGGGAGTGGCATCCCCACCAGGATTCGGACCTAGTCTAAATGTACCAAAAACACTTGTGCTACCATTACACCATGGGGATGCGGAAAAACGGTGCCATACTATAACCCCCGAAGCGGGAATTACGACTGCCTGTCCCCAGGAAACGCGGAACGGGCGAACCGGGAAGGGGGGCTTCCCGGTTCGCCCGCTTGTCCATTGCAAGGCGTGTCGCCGTGCAGCAGTCGGCCAGGCCGGGGTTTCCCGGCCTCAACCGGCTTGGGGGGCACGCTTCACGCCATGCCGCCGTGCCTACCGGTCTTTATCGCCGCCGTAGCAGGGGGCGTTGGGGTACCAGTAGAGGTCCACCAGGAGGGAGGGCCAGCCGTTGACCCGGTCCTTCAGCTTGGCCACGTTGA
>JAEDNB010000068.1 GCA_016302725.1 Lentisphaeria bacterium | reverse complement strand
AAGAAGACGGCCATCTTCTCGCCCCGGTTGGCGGCCTGGAGGGTCTCGTTGAGGCCGATGGAGGCCAGGTCGCCGTCCCCCTGGTAGGAGATGACCACCTGGTCCGTGGCGCGGGAGAGGCCGGTCCCCACGGCGGGGGCCCGTCCGTGGGCCACCTGGATGTTGCCGCAGTCGAAGTAGTAGTAGGCGAAGACGGCGCAGCCCACGGGGCTGATCATCACGGCGCGGTCCTGGAGTTCCAGGTCGTGGAGGGCTTCGCCAATCAACTTGGTGAGCACCCCGTGGCCGCATCCAGCGCAATAGTGGGTGGCCGTCTGGGCGGCGCCCCCCTTCCGGGGAAAGGTCTTGTAGAGGCCGGTGGAAGCGATGATTTTCTCGGACATATTGGGCTCCTCTCTCCTTTAAAGGGCGGACAGAATCTGGTTCAGGTGGAGGAGGTTGCCCCCCAGTCGGCTCACCAGGTCCACGGGCACGGCGCACTCCACGGACAGGCGGATGTCATCCCGCATCTGGCCATTGCTCATCTCCACGGAGACGAAGCGCCGGACTCCCTGGGAGACCAGTTCCCGGAGGCGCTTCTCGGGGAAGGGGAAGAGGGTCCTGGGGCGCAGGAGGCCCACCTTCTTTCCCTCCTGACGGGCGTGGTCCACCGCGCTGCGGGCGATGCGGCTGCAGATGCCATAGGCCACCAGGACAGTCTCCGCGTCCTCGGTGCGGTAGTCCTCCCAGCGGGCCTCCGTCTCCCGGATCCTGGCGTACTTTTCCTGGAGGGAATCGTTGAACTTCTCCAGTTGGTCGAAATCCAGGAAGATGCTGGTGACCAGATTGTTCCGGGTTTCCGGGGTGCCGGCCACGGCCCAGGAGGAATCCACGGTGGGCGCCAGGGCCTGCCGGGGCAGTTCCAGGCTCTCCATCATCTGCCCCAGGGTGCCGTCCGCCAGCACGAAGACGGGGGTGCGCCAGCGGAAGGCCAGGTCGAAGGCCTCCATGGTGCAGTCGCACATTTCCTGGACGGAATTGGGGGCCAGGACGATGCAGCGGTAGTTGCCATGTCCGCCGCCCTTGACCACCTGGTTGTAGTCCCCCTGTTCGGGGCCGATGTTTCCCAGGCCGGGGCCGGCGCGCATCACATCCACGATGACCACGGGGAGCTGTGCCCCGGCGCAGTAGGAGATGCCCTCGCTCATCAGGGAGATTCCGGGGCCGCTGGAGGCGGTGAAGACCCGGTGCCCGGCGGCGGCGGCCCCGTAGCACATGTTGATGGAGGCCTCCTCCGACTCCGCCTGGAGGAACTTGCGCCCCGTCATGGGGAAGTACTTGGAAGCCTCCTGCAGGACTTCGCTGGCGGGGGTGATGGGGTAGCCGAAATAGCAGTCCGCCCCGGCGTAGAGCGCGCCGATGACCACGGCGGTGTTGCCTTTTACCAATTTGCTAGCCATAGACCTTCGTTGCTCCTGTGGTTGCTTGCGTCAATCAGTCCTTCTGGGGGATGTGGATTTCCAGGGCATTGGGCTCGGGGCAACTGTAGAAGCAGGTCGCGCACCCGACGCACCCCTCGCCCACATATTCCACAGGGCAGTAGCCGCGCTCGTTCAGGGCCTTTCCCAGGCGGAGGCACTGCTTGGGGCAGGCCACCACGCACCGGGAACAGGACTTGCACTCCAGGGGATTGATGAGGGGATAGGGTTTTTTGATGTCCATTTTCGTCGCACGGGGGAAAGGGCCGCCCCCCTTTCCGGGGCTTCCCGTCGGAGGAGGGGGAGGTGGGGGGTGGGCAGGGATGAACTGAAACGGGGTAATATAGCGGTTCCCCCCCTCGCCGCAGGGATTCCGTCCCTACTCCAGGAAGAAGCGGCGCAGGGCGGCGGGATTGGGGGAGGCGCAGATTTCGTCCAGGCTCTTCAATTTGCACAGGCGGGAGGCCTGGTGGGCGATATACTGCATATAGGGGCTGTCCTGGTCCTTGGGGGCGATGGTGAGAAGCAGGAGGCGCAGCGGGCGTCCCTCCACCTGGATTGTCTTGCCGCCCCGGAAGATGGCCACCACGGAGACCATCCTCTGGACATAGGCGGACTTGGCGTGGGGCATGGCGATGCCGCCGTCCAGCAGGGTGGACGCCATGCCCTCCCGGGCCATCACCTCCTGGAGGCATCCCTGGAAATCGGCGACCATCCCGCAGCGGTAGAGGTGTCGGACCACCTCCTCGATGGCGGCGGGGTACTCCTCCGCCTGGAGGTCCACGATGGCGCAGTTTGGGGGCAGCACCTGTTCCAGGGGGAGGTAGTCGGTGCCCGTGTAGGGGACCACGTTGTCGTAGACGGTGGCGTCCTTGGCCACGGTCTCGGAGGGGGAGAGGCGGCGCATCTCCTCCAGGTTCTGGTAGAGTTCGTAGGTGGTTTCGTTGTAGATGTTCTTGATGGTGGGGGCGTCCCCCTTGGCGCACTCGAAGGAGATGGTGCGGTCGTCCACGCTCATGACGAAGGCGGTGTGTTCCTTGCGGAAATGGATGACGCTGTAGTCCTTGGAGTAGTCGCTGTGGCGGAAGCCCTCCTGGCGGAAATTGACAATGAGCTGTCGTACCAGGAAATCCGTCACCGTCTGGGAGGGCATGGGGAATTCCAGGTGGACGCTCAAGGCGTCTGCCTTGACCTTTCGGACTCCCCGTCCTGCCATGTTCAGGGTCATCATGAGGAGCGGGGGTGCCAGGAGTGTGGTGAGGAGTGTCATGATGATGGCCACGCCGAAGAGTTGGTTGTCCACGATGGGGACCTCCTTTCCAGAGAGCATCATGGTGGTGGTGGCGCCGATTCCGGCGATGATCAGGGCCACCTCCCCCCGGGGGATCATTCCGCATCCCACGCGGAGGGCGCCCTTCAGGTTGAAATTGACGAAGAGCGCGGGGAGCATGCAGCCCACCACCTTTCCGGCCACCGCCAGAACGGTGAAGAGGAGTCCGAATTTCAGGGTATCCCAGTCCGCCAGCACCCGCACGTCCACCATCATGCCCATGACCACGAAGAAGACGGGCACCAGGAATCCGTAGATGCTATGGAGCCTCAGCTGGATGGTGAAGGCCAGGTCGGAGCGGGAGAGGCTCAATCCGGCGGTGTAGGCGCCGATGATCATGGCCAGGCCGCACTGTTCCATGAAGCCGGCCAGGAGGATTGCCGCCCCCAGGGCCAGGACGGAGTAGGTGGTCTTGGAATGGAAGCGTTTCAGGAGCCGGGCGAAGAAGTGGGAACACCATAGGCCCACCGCCGTGAAGAGGACCCAGATGCCGATGGCCTTCACCGCCACCAGGGCAATCTTCCCCCATGAGACCCCGGATTCCCCTCCGTCGCCCCCCGCCACCAGGCCCATGACCACCGCCAGGCAGACAATGCCCAGCACGTCGTCGATGACCGCCGCCGCCAGGATTGTGGTTCCCTCGGGGGAGTCGATGGCCCGGCGCTCCGAGAGGATGCGTGCGGAGATGCCCACGCTGGTGGCCGTGGAGAGGATGCCCAGGAAGAGGGCGCGGGGATCCATCAGGCCGCAGGAGAACATGCAGTGGCCCAGCAGGTCGCCCAGCAGGAAGGAGACCACCACCCCCCCCACGCCCACCAGCGTCCCCGCCAGGGAATAGCGGAAGAAGGTGCGGAAATCCGTCTCCAGCCCCGACTGGAAGAGAAGCACGATGGAACCCAGGGTCGCCAGGGCATAGAGGGGAAGGGAGACGGGAAGCCCGGAGGCACACTGGGCCAGGGGGAACAACCCCTCCGGGAAGCCGGGCAGCGGGACACGCCCCAATAAATACGGCCCCAGGATGACGCCCGTGGCCAACTCCCCCAGAACCGAGGGAATCCTGACCAGGGAAGCCAGGCGCCCCATGCCCTGGGAGGCAAACAACACCACTCCCAACTGAAGCGCCAACGTCGCCAGTTGCTGCGTAACACTCTGTTCCATACAAGAAATCAAAAGACAAACAAGGCCGGTAATGGCAGGTACTATATCGTTTTCTGGAAAAATTGGCACTTGTTGTCCAATTTTGTCACCATTTCTCTCTCCTTTTTCCCTGTCCTTTTCCGTGTGGTGGTCTACGAGGCACAAAAAAAGCCGGGTCCCCTTTGTGGGACTCGGCTTGGAAATGGTGTGCGATGCAGGACTCGGACCAGCGACCTCTACCGTGTCAGGGTAGCGCTCTAACCAACTGAGCTAATCGCACGCTTTTGGATGTCGGGAAGCGGGGGTACTATAACGACCCCGCCCTGATTTTCAACCTCTCCTCCGTCAGGATTCCGATTTCTTTTTGGGGGTGGCGGCGGGGATGGTGGGGGTGGCCAGTTGACCGGGGGTGTAGACGGTGAAGAGGAGCTCGTGGATGAGTCCAATCATGAAGACCCGGGCTTCCAGGGATTTCTGGACTTCGTCGAAGGAGTCCTTCACCTCTTCCCAGAAGGCCTCCATGTCCCCGTTCATCACCTCCAGGGTATTGGAGTTGGCGATTTTCTGCACCAGGGCGGTCTCCCCCCTCTGGAGGCGTTCCCAGAACTGGGGCAGAGTACCCTCGATGGTCAGGGAGAGGTCCTCCTCGTAGTTCAGGCGCTTCAGCATGCTGTTGAAATTCTTCCGCAGGGTGGGGGAGAGCTTCAGCTGGGAACCCAGCTTCGCCCATTCGATCCGGGAGAGGAGGAGGTCCACGAACTTCTGGGATTCCTTCAGTTTCCGGAGGGCTTCCTCCTTCTCCGCATCCGCCTTCCCCGCCCGGGCGCCCACCACTTCAGACTCGTGCTGGATCTGCCGGTTCGCCTGCAACTGCTCCTGGAACTTGTTCTGCCACCCGTTCACTTCCTCCTTCAGGCGGGACAACTCCCCCTGGAGGCGGCCCGTCATCCGGTCGGCATTCTCCGCGGTCTCCGCCGCCTTGCGGTTCAACTCCTCCGTGCGGCTGGACAACTGCCCGGAGAGGCGGCGGGTCTCCGCCTGGCTGGACTGCAACTTCTGGGCCAGGGCGTCCATCTCGCCCTTCTGGGTGCGCAACTGCTGCTTCAGGTTTCGCAGTTCCGTCTCCAGGGACTGCTGCTGGGCGCGGGAGCGCTCCAGGTCGGCCATGGCGGCGGCGGCCTTCTTCTCCGCCTCGCCGCATTTCTTCTCCCACTGGGCGGCCTGGGCGAGCACCTCCTCCGAGGCCCCCTGGGGATGGAGGATCTGGTCTGCCTGGGACTGGGGGAACTTCAGGGGGGAGAAGGCCAGCAGGATCTTCCAGGCCTTTCCCTCGCCGCTCTCGTAGAACTGGGAGAACTTCTCGTCGGAGAGGACATAGTCCTCCTCGGTCAGCTTGTGCTCCGCGCGGTAGGCCTTGTATTCCTCGGACTTGAAATAGGTCTCCAGCTTCTCGTGGAGTTTCTCGTGCACGGGATACCAGACGGCGAAGAGGGCGTTGCAGGTGGCGTCGCTGTAGTTGTTCCGTTCCGCCTCGTTCTGCACCTGCCGCATCAGGCGGGGGCGCTGCTGGGGGTCCACCCGGTGTCCGCCCAGGGTGCAGATTTTCATCAACTGGGCGTTGTCGGTGATGTACTTGTGCAAGACACGCCAGGGCAGTTCGGCCAGCATGGCCGAGAAGAGGTCAGGGATGCTGACCCCTTGGATTTTCTCGTTGTTTCCCAGCATTCGGGAATCACTCCTTATGGCTCAACAGGGTTTCGGATTCACGGACAAAAGCGGCAATCATCTGGCGGCGCAGGGATCGGTCGATTTTCTGGAAGGCGGCGGAGATGCTCTCCGCCATCTCGGGCTGTCCCTCCTGCCGGAAGCGTTCCATGGCGGTGAGGCAGATGACGGCCGCCTCCCTCCACTGGTTCGCCTGGCATGCGGCGACCACGCGCACCATGGTCTCGTCGGCGGGATGCTGGGGAGCCTGTTCCGCCTCCTGGCGCTGGCGCTCCAACTCTCTCTCCCGCTTGCGCTTGGCCTTTCGGTCCAGCAGCAGTTCCTCGTCTTCGTCGTAGGCGTCGTCGTAGGTAAAGCGTTTCTTTGCCATACAATCAGGTCAGGGAAAATATCCTTTTCTTCTTTCTGGGGCGGGGGTGGAGTGGGCGGGGCGCCGCCGCAGGGGCGCGTTCCCTAGGGAAAGGTGGGGATTCAGGGGGGAGATACGGCGCGGGCAGTCCTGGCGGGCGCCGTCGCGTCCGCCCTCCCCTGGGGCCATCCGTCCCGGGAAGGAACCGTCATAATTGGAGGGAATCGATGGGGGGACGTGGGATTCGGGGAGGCCTGCCATGGGCGCCCTGCCCCTCCCGGGGGCCTTCCCTTCCAGGGGGAATCCCGGAAGAACCCCCTGGGTTCCATAATTTGCCGAAAGGCGGCCTGGCGGCCCCTCTTCGGGGAGGCATGGGCAGATATGGCAAGGCCGGCCGTGAGAGCAGTTCAACCTGAACACAGCCGGCCGATGCGATAAGCCGCGACGCGGGGAAAAGGGATGGAGGCACGAATCGGATTCGGACCGATGAATAAAGGTTTTGCAGACCTTCGCCTTACCACTTGGCTATCGTGCCTTTGGATGAAAGCGGGGATAATCTAGCCCCGCTCTTCCGTTTTGCAAGCCAGCCCCCCGTCTTTCCGGGGATTTTTCCCGGATTTCCCCGTCTTTTCCGGGCGGAGGCATGGGGTTGTTCAGAGGGGGCGGAGGGAGACCTGGAGCGCCATGCCCTGGGGGGCGGCCACCTGGGGCGGCTCCCCTTTGCGCAGGCGCACGGAGACGGGCCCCTGGGGTGTGGCGCAGACGGCGTCCAGGTATTCCAGTCCGCAGAGGTCTGGGTTCACCCGTGCGCCCTGCCGGAACCCCTCCCCCAGGGGAGTGATGCCGGCGAGGGTTTCCATCATCCAGGCCACGGGGGAGGCGCCCCAGCCGTGGCAGAGGCTGTTCCGCAGTCCCTGGAAGCATCCCCGTCCGCAATCCCGGTGGACGTCTCTCTTTCCGGGGAGGGGCATTTGGTCAATGGGGCTGGCATTTTCCGCCCAGGGCAGGTCGAACTGCTCCCAGATGGTGCGCGCCCCCAGGTCCAGCATGGCCCCGTAGTAGCGGCGCAGCAGGTCCAGCGCCCTCGGCGTCTCCCCGGCGGCGGAGTAGACCCGGAGGAAATTGTCGAAATGGAAGGTGGAGAGTCCCTCCTCGGGCTTCTCCATCAGGCGTTCCGCGGCCTGGCGCGGAGAGGCCAGCCCCGTGAGGCCCGCCCAGGCCCAGGCGGATTTCGGGAGGGCCGCCAGGGAGATGCGGGAGGCCAGGGACGCCTCCGCCCGGCGGCAGCGCCCCTCAATCTCCTCCTCCTCCAGCAGCCCCGCCAGTTCCCGGCAGGAGCGGACGGCGGCCAGGAAAAGGGGCCCGTAGGAGGCGGGGGGGACGCACTCCTGCGTCCCCCAGTCCACGATGGCCTCCTGGAGCACGGCCTCCGGCCTCTCCTCGTATTCGTCCAGCATGAGGCGTGAGAAGAGTCGGAAGGGGGTTCTCTGGCTTTGGAGGAAGGGGCTGTCGCCATAGAGCCGGTGGTATTCCCTCTGGGCCAGGAACCAGTAGGCGGTGTAGGAGGGGATGCCGTTGAAGGAGTGGTTCACCAGGGCCTCCTCGTTGAGGAACTCCAGGCTTTCGGGGATGGCGCAGTGGCGGGGATAGAGGACGCCGCAGGCGCGGATTTCGTTGTAGAGGTCCCCCATCCAGACCAGCCGGTCCCTCTTGGTCCCGTCCAGCATCAGGGGGGAGATGCACTTGTCCAGGGTGGCCACGCAGGCCTGGAAGATTCGGTCCAGGAGGGGATCGCTGCTTTGGAAGGTTCCCACCCTGGCGGCGGGATGGACCCAGGCCTCCGCGGAGCATTCCCGCAGTTGCAGGGTCGCCGTCTCGTCCAGGTTCTCCAGGTGGAGGAAGCGGAAGCCGGTATTGCCCACGCGGCTGACGCCCATGGAGGAGATGGGCATGGTGATGTCATGCATGGCGTGGTCGTTGTTGGGCTGGGAGAGCACCTCCGAGACGGACTCCCCCAGGCGGAGGCGCACCGGGACGGGGCCCGCCCCGTCCCGTCCCCGGGAGATGCGCACCCCCTGGAGTGGCAGGGGCGTGTCATATTCCAGGATGATGCCCGCCCGGGGGGGCAGATGGAGCCCGGGGCTTCTCCAGATGCTGGCGGTTTCCCCCGCCACCTCCAGGAGGGCGGCGGCATGGAGGGCTTCGGGGGAGTGCCACACAACGCGGGTGGGGGCGAGATAGCGGACGGAACGCTTTTCCTGGTAGACGGCGGGCATGGGGAGGGGCTTGTGTGTGTGGTGGGGTGGTGTTTTCTGGGGGCCGGGGCCGGGCCTTGCCCGGTTCATTGCCCGGTTAATATAAGCGGGGCGTGGCAGTGGCTTCTTCGCCGCTAGGGAAGCAGCCCCTCCTGGCGGAGGCGCCCCTCCAGTTCCCGGGCATAGGCGTCCATGTAGGTGGGGGAAAAGGCAGAGGAGTGGGGGGTGAGCCAGAGGTTGGGGCACTGGCGCAGGGGGCTCTCCCGGGAGAGGGGTTCCTGGGCGCATACATCCAGGCACGCGCCGGCCAGCCTTCCGGCGGAGAGGGCCTGGACGAGGGCCTCCTCGTCGATGGCGTTTCCCCGTCCCAGGTTGGTCACCGTGGCATGGGGAGGCAGGAGGGCCAGGCGGCGGCGGTCCAGGAAGTGGTCCGTGGCGGGGCTTCGGGGGAGGACCAGGAGGAGATGGTCGGCCTGGGGCAGGAGCCCGTCCAGTTCCTCCACGGTGCAGCAGCGGTCCCCCGGGGTGAAGTAGTCGGGGGCGGGATGGCCCCCGTGCAGGGAGACCCCCAGGAGCCTGGTCCCGAAGGGCTTCAGGAGGCGCCCCGCCCAGCGCCCGATTTTCCCGAAGCCGCAGATGGCCACAGTGGAGCCCCGCAGGGGGCGCATCCGTGCGTCCACCTGGCTCCGGGGCCAGGGGTCTTCCCGGAAGGTGGTGACCGCCGCCAGGAGTCCCCGGCACATCCCCAGCAGCATGGCCACGGCAGTCTCCCCCATGAGTTCCCCGTGGAAGCCCCCGTTCCAATGGAGGACCCCCTCGGGCCACTCCACCGAAAAATAGTCCTTCCCGGCGGCGGGGGTGCTCACCAGGCGAAGGCGGGGGGCCAGGGCGAACCACTCCTGGCGAAAGGTCCAGGTGGAAGCCCAGTCGGCCGCGGGAAGCGCCTCCAGGAACTCCCTCTCGCTGAGGCAATGCCGCACACGCACCCCGCCCCCCAGGCGGGCGGCCAGGGCGGCGGCCTGGGCAGGGCTCATGGTCAGGGAGGAAAGTCCGGGATGCTCCAGGAAAATGGCCAGGGTCTTCATGGCGGGAAAAGCAGGGGCGGGAAAAGCAGGGGCGGGACAAGCAGGGGCGGGGAGGCTGGCGCGGGTCGGCGCGGCCGCCCAATGTAATCCCGTCCCCCGGGTCGGCACGTTGTCCCCGGGGCGGCACGTCCCCCGGGTCGGCCCGTTGTCCCCGAGGCGGCTATAGTACCCCTCATTCCCGCAGGATGGTAGACGAAATCAAATGCTCGGGGTGGCACCAAGGCCATTCCGTGAATTAAGACTGACCTGCGGGCCAACCCCAAGGAAACAGAAAGACATGCAAGTTTTCAACTTCAACGCAGGGCCCGCCGCCCTCCCCCGCCCCGTCATCCTCAAGGCCCAGGCCGAATTCGCCGACTACCGCGGCTGCGGCTACAGCATCATCGAGGAATCCCACCG
>JAEDNB010000067.1 GCA_016302725.1 Lentisphaeria bacterium | reverse complement strand
ACAGGATGGTCCCCCCTGGCATAGGTCCCCAGATAAAGCACGGCCGCCAATTCCCCGTGGAACAGAATCGGCTGGACCCACTCCCAGACCCCATAGGGACAACACCCGCAGAAGGGACGGCCGTGACGCGCAAGGCGCATCGTCCTGTGCTTGTTCACTGCACAGGAATGGTTCCGGTCCCCCGACTTGATGAAACGGCAATACTCGTGGTTGTGCAAGGTCCTGTAGTTGGGAAAGGAAAGCCGGGGGGAAAGGCGGAAGAGCTCGTGGACAGGCTCCAGGCTCAACGGACACCCCAGGCGCTCCTCAAAATACAGCAGCAGTTCCTCAATGGTCATCCCACGCCCCCTCCCAAGGATGGCAGAACACCCCAGGGGAAAAATCCAAATTGCCTTCCTTGCCAAACCAAGGCGCCATGCCTCCTGCCCAACCACCACACACCAAAACGAAAACTCCCCGAAAAAAGGCCTCTTTCCGCAACTTTCTACAATTTACCCGACAAAAAAAATTTCCCACGGAGGGTGCGGGGAGACTTTTCCGGGGGCGGGAACGCCCCCCTCCCCTGAAGGAAATCGTAAAAAATTTAAGATATTTTCCCAGATTCACCCGGCTCAAAATGGATTTTTTTCATAATATTTCTTGGCTTCGGGGAGAAATTTGCTAAAATAGGGGCGTTGTCCCCTTCTTTCCCACCCATCCACCCTGAAACAAGGAGGAACCCCATGCGAAAAGCCTTCACCCTGATTGAACTGCTTGTGGTCATTGCCATCATCGCCATCCTGGCCGCCATGCTGCTGCCCGCGCTTTCCAAAGCCCGGAGCAAAGCCCGCGGCATCTCCTGCGTCAACAAGATGAAGCAGCTGGGCCTGGCCATCGAGTTCTATTGCAACGACAGCGACGACTACATGTTCAGCATGCTGGACAACGCCTGGGCGGGGCAGGGAGGGCGCTGCTGGCCGGACCGCCTGACGGATATGCAGTACATCCCGGGCACGAATCTCCTGGTGTGCCCCTCCGCCCCGCCCAACACTGGCCTGGAACCCGTCCCCAGCAAGATTGCCGACCTGGTGGAGCGCTACAACAACCAGAAGAAGGTCTCCATTGGCCTGAACCAATACACCTGGGGGATTTTCAACAACCACCCCTCCGGCGCCCCCGTCTCCAAGCGGGAAACCATCCTGAACATGAAATGCAGCCCGGAACTGATCATGATGGCGGACACCGTCCCCGCCGGGGATGGAAACATGGTGGATGACATTGGCTTTTCCTACAACCATGGCTTCCAGCCCATCGCGAACGACGCTCCCACCACCAAGGGCTACTACCGCCTCCATTTCCGCCATGACATGGCCATCAACTTCCTCGCCATCGACGGGCATGTGGGCACATCGCGCTACCTCTCCCCCTGGCCCCAGTCCGAGTGGCTGCAACGCCACACCCGCCCCTACTACTACGGCGGCAAGTGGAACTCCGACCTGTAACCCACCTCACCCTCACCAGGAGCCCCCGATGAACCCCCTCGCCCTCCTCGCCCTTCTCAGCCTCGCCCTCCTGCTTCCCCTGCCCTGCCTGGGAAGGCCAGGGGAACTCGTCCTCTTTGCCGACGGGGGGAGCGCGTATTCCATCGTCCTGCCCGACACCCCCACCCAGGAGGAACGCCAGGCCGCCGGGGAGCTCCGGAAATACTTCCTGGAAGTCACGGGAGTGGAGCTCCCCCTGCTGCCCCAGTCCCAATGGCGTTCTCCCGCCTTCTGCCTTGGCTGGACGCCCCAGGCCGAGGCCTTCCTGGGGTGCCGCAAGGAGGAGATGGGCCGGGACCAGGTCCTTCTCCGGAGCAATGCCTCGGGGGACATTTTCCTCACGGGCGAGCCGGGACAGGGCATCCAGTACGCCGTGTACCTGTTTTTGGAGGAGTGGCTGGGGCTCCGCTGGTGGGGATGGGGCGAGGAGTACATCCCCGACGCGGGGCAGCGCCTCGCCATCCCTCCCCTGGACCTGGACTACACCCCTCCCTTCCTGGACCGCGTCGCCACCGCCAGCATCTTCCACGAACCCACCCGCACCCTCTGCCAGAAGCTCCGCACCAGCCTCCTGACACCAAGCCCCACCGCCCGGGCGGAGCGCACCTACCTGGAAATCACCCACACCATGGAGCTTCTCCTCCCCGACGAAGCCTCCCTGAAGGCCCATCCCGGCCTCTACGACCCCGAAAATCCCCCCGCCTCCAAGCCGGAATTCTACGCCCTGCGGGAAGGGCGGCGCCTGGGCGCCGGCAGCCAGCCCTGCATGACGGACCCGGAGGCGTTCCGGCAACTCCTCCAAAACCTCAAGACACTCCTGCGGAAAAACATGCCCGACTGCCAGGTGGTCTGGGTCACCCAGAACGACAATACGGCGGCCTGCGAATGCCCCCGCTGCCTGGAGGCCGTGGACCGGCTGGGCAACCGGGCCGACCTGAACATCGACTTCATGAACCGGCTGGCCGAGGCCCTCCAGGAGGACTTCCCCGGAATCGCCGTGGAGACCTTCGCCTACCAGTTCACCCTGGAACCCCCCAGGACTGTCCGCCCCAGCGACCATGTCCACGTCCGGGTGTGCCTCATCGAGGCCTCCAACGCCCACCCCCTCACCCACCCCATCAACCGCCCATACCTGGAGGCGCTAAAGGGCTGGGCCGCCATCTGCAGCCACGTCAACGTCTGGCACTACACGGTGAATTTCACCAATTTCGGGCTTTGCCACCCCACCACCGCCATCCTCGCCCAGGACATCCGGCTCTTCCATGAACTCAAGGTCCGGAAGGTCCTCTCCCAGGACGGCGGGGACATGGGGGAACTGGGGTGGTTCACCCCCTATCGGCAGAGCCTCATCGCCCACTGCCTCTGGAACCCCCGACTGGACATCGGGGAATTCACCCGGGATTTCTTCCAGAAATACTACGGGCCAGCGGCGCCGCCCCTGCTGGAGTTGCTGGACCTCTTCCAGGAGACGGCCACCGCCTCCCCCTGGCCCATGCCCTGCTACATGATGGACACCGGCCGGTGGCTTCCCCTGGAAACCCTGGAACAAGGCACACGCCTGGTGCAACAGGCCCTGGACCTGGCAAAGGACTCCCCCAATCCCGACCATCTCCGGCGGACGGCACTCCTGGAGACCACAATGCAGTGGGCCCGACTCTGGCGCGTGGAAAACACCTGCCTCAACGCCGTGACCCGCCGTGCCCCCGCCGTGCCCCAAGCGGAACTCCTCCCCACCCTCCAGGAACTGGAAACCCGCCTCGCCACCGTGAGGAAAACCCCCTCCTGGAAATACATGTATTCCAAGATGGGCACCCGCCTGGAACGACACCTGCAACTCCTCCGGAATCAACTGACCCCCGAACCGCCCCACCGGAAACTCCCGCCCCAACTGGCCGGCACCCCGCCCCAAAGCCTCGTGCTCATCCCCCGGGAAATGTACCAAATCGACGCCTCCGCCTACGTCAATGACGCCAAGGCGCCCGTCCCCCACTCCTCCGTCCGCCTTCCCCTGGCGGGCTCTCATTGGCGGATGCGCATCGACTTGCCCGCCATTGCCCAGGCGGGCGCCTGGGAGGCCTTTGCGGAGGTCCGCCTGCCAGACGCCGTCCACTCCCCCGCCGGCACTGCCGCCCTGGCGGGATTCTACACCTACGGCACCAATTTCGCCGAGGTCACCAGGGTCCCCCTCCCCGCACTGGCGCTCTCCCGGGAGGAATACCGCCTCGTCTCCCTGGGGACCGTGGATTTCCACAGGGACTACCAAATCTACTTCTCCGGATGCGACAACCCCTCCGTCCCGGAACTCCTGGTGGGAAGAATCTTCCTGAAGCGCCTTTCCCTGCCCCCCGCCACTCAACCATGAAAACCCTCCTCTCCCTCCTTCTCCTCCTCTCCCTGCCCATGTCCGCCCGGGAAATCACAGGCACGATTTGGAAGGACGCCGACCAGGACGGGCTGATCTCCCCCGCAGACACCCCGCTGCCAGGCATCCTCGTCAGCGACGGATACCGCTTCGCCGAGACCGACGCCCAGGGACGCTACCGCCTGACCCCCTCCCCCAAGGCCACCACCCTCTATGTCCACCGGCCGGCGGCCTACCAGGCGGAAGCGGCGGACTTCTGGCGGAGGCTCATCCCCCAGCGCAGCCAATACGACTTCCTCCTGAAGGAGGCCCCGCCCCGCCCAGGACAGGCAATCACCCTCGTCTCCCTCGGGGACTCCGAGACCTTCCACATGGATTTCGCCCCGGCAGTGCGGGATTTCCTCCGCGCCACCCCGGAGGCCGCCCTGCTGGTGGTGGCTGGGGACATGGGCAACGGAAACCTGGAATGCCTGCGGGAACACCGGCGTGCCCTGACCCAGGAACACATGGGGGTTCCCGTCGCCTTCGCCTGCGGCAACCACGACGTGGATTTCCGCGGAAAGCCCCCCCTGGGCGAGGCCTGCCCCTATCAAGCCGTCTTCGGCCCCTGGTGGTACTCCTTTGAGGCGGGGGATTACCTCTTCGCCTGCCTCCCCATCTACAACAGCTGGGGCGCCCCCCTCCTCTACGACATGCTGGACTGCGGAGACTGGCTGGAAGCCCTCTGCCAACGCTTCCCCCGCAAAAAGAAAATCCTCCTCTGCCACGACTTGCCGGACCTGGTGGGAAAGGCCATGAAGACCCGCACCGGAAAAGTCGACTTCGACCAGGAGGATTTCGCCTGCCTCCTCTATGGCCACAAGCACATGAACATCGTGCGGAACTATCCCTCCGGAAGAAAGGCATTCTGCGTGGCGACCCCGAACAAGGGCGGCGCCGGAGGCTTCGCCCCCTCCTTCCGGAGCGTGACCCTCCACCCGGATACGGGAAAAATCGAAAGCCGACTCTGGCACCCCACCCTCATAAACCATCTCCACCTGCTCGCCCTCCCGGACGGCACCCTGTGCGCCACCGTCAACCACGGAGGCACCCCCATCCGGCAGGTCACCGCATTCCAAGGCGACAAAGCCATCCCCCTCCACCAGACCGGCCCCATGACCTGGCAGGGACACTGGGAAGGCGACACCCCCCAGGGAACCTGGAGGCTCCAGGCCGTCACCGCCCTGGACGAGGCTCTGACACGGGATTGCCCCGATGCCGACACCCCCCTCCTCTGGCTCGCCAAGGCCCCCGGACAAACCGCCATGGCCACCATGAAGATGGTGAATGGACTCCTCATCGCCGGAATCTGCGACGATGCAAACGCCGAAACAGGCGGCCTCCTCGCCCTCGACCCGGCCACCGGAAAGACCGTGTGGAACTTCACCACGGGCTACGGCATCCGAAACGACTTCGCCACAGATGGACAAACCCTCTTCGCCATCGACACCCGGGCCAATCTCTACGCCGTGGACGCCGCCACAGGCGCCCTCCTCTGGAAAAACCCCTCCGACCCCGACATCGTCTCCCCCGCCGCCTCCGCCCTCCTCTACCACGACGGCATCGTGGCGGGAGGCTATGGACGACACCTGCGCGGAGTCTCCGCCCACAATGGAAAAACCCTCTGGAAAAACAACGGCTGGAAAGTGGAGGAACGCACTCCCGCCGAAGACAAACTCGCCCTGGCGGACAACGATTCCTTCCTCGTCCTCTCCCGCCTGAACGGACTCTACCGCCACGACCTACGCACCGGAAAGGTCCTCTGGCTCTTCCCCAGGCTCTTCCTCAACGGCACCCCCCTTCTGGCAAACAACGGCCAGGTCCTCGTGGAAGGCACCGACATCCTCTACCGACTCGCCCTCCCGGACGGACGCCTCGTCGCCGAACACAAGGGCATCCCCTGCGCCGCCGCCACCGCCCCCATGGTCCCCCTGGACAACGGCCTCCTCCTTGTCGCCACCCATGGCCAGGGCCTGATTGCCTACCAGGCGGACGACTGCACGGAACAGTGGCGCTTCCTGCCCGGCCCCGCCCTGCTCCCCACCGGGGACTACCTCACCGGCCATCCCCCCTCGGTCACCGCACCTCCCCTGCCCGCCGACGAGGGCCTCTATGTGGCCGGCAACGACGGGGCAGTGTACCTCGTCAACCAGGAAAACGGAGACGGAAGGCGGCTTTTCCAGGGGGGTGCCCCCTTCCTCAACCAACCCCTCCTCCAGGATGGCATCCTATACCTGGCGGACAGCGAAGGGCGAATCATGGCCCTGCCCGCCCCCCGGTGAGCCCCCTCCCAACACACACGCACCATTCCCCATTCCCCATTCCCTCTCCATGGAAGAACCCAAGACTATCGAAGCGGACCTTGTCGTCGTCGGCGGCGGCATGGCAGGAGTGTGCGCGGCCGTCTCCGCCGCCCGCAATGGCGCCAGGACCGTCCTGGTGCAGGACCGCCCCATGCCCGGAGGAAACGCCTCCAGCGAAATCCGGATGTGGATCTGCGGCTCGGGATGCGCGGAATTTGCGGAAGGCGGCCTGCTGGAAGAGGTCAAACTGGCGAACTACCACTACAATCCCACCCTGAAATACACCCTCTGGGACCATGTCCTCCGGGATTTCCTGGAGCGGGAACCCAACCTGCACACCTATTTCAACACCACCGTCACCGACGCCCGCGCAGAAGGCGGGCGCCTCCACGAAGCCCTCGCCTGGGGACTGACAGACTACACGGCCTACCGCTTCCGGGCACCCCTCTTCGCAGACTGCTCCGGAGACTCCATCCTCGCCCTCCCCTCCGGCGCAGAGTTCACCACGGGACGGGAAGCCCGGGACACCTTCCAGGAACCCTGGGGACTCCCCAAGGCCGACCCAAAGACCATGGGAAACTCCATCCTCCTCCAATTGAGGAAAACCGGGGACAACACCCCCTTCCATGCCCCCTCATGGGCACACCACTACACCGATGACACCGTCCCCCGAAAGGACCTCGCCTATCCCGGGGACAATTTCTGGTGGCTGGAATTCGGCGGCGAATGGGACACCCTCCGGGACAGCCGGGAAATCAGCCGGGAATTGACCCGGATTGCCCTGGGATACTGGGAATATATTAAGAACCACCCCGACGGACGGGGAAATGGCTGGTCCCTGGACTGGGTCGGCTCCCTGCCCGGCAAACGGGAAAGCCGGCGCTACCTCGGCGACTATGTCCTCACCCAAAACGACACCATGGAGGGAAGGTGCTTCCCGGACGCCGTGGCCTATGGCGCCTGGCTGGTGGACGACCACGCCCCGGAGGGCTTCTACCACACCGGGGAACCCAACCGCGTCCAGAGCCTGGCCCCGGGATACCACATCCCCTACCGCTGCCTCTACTCGAGAAACGTGGAGAATCTCTTCTTCGCGGGCAGGAACATCTCCGTCTCCCACCTGGCCTTGAGTTCCGTCCGGGTGATGGCCACCTGCGCCACCCTGGGCCAGGCCGTGGGGACCGCCGCCGCCCTGGCCACCCGCCATGGATGCTCCCCCCGGGAAGTGGGCGCAAGGCACCTGGAGGAGCTCCAGCAGACCCTGATGCTCCAGGACCAGTTCATCCCGGGCCTGAAACGACACAATCCCCTCGCCCAGGCCGCCCACCCCTCCTGCCCTGCCCTCGCCGATGGCGTGGAACGCCCGGACGCCCAGGGCACCGCCCCGCACACCCTCGCCCTCCACCAGGGGGAAACCTGCTCCCTGGCCTTCCCCACTGCCACCCCCATCCGGGGCGTCCGCCTGGTCTGGGACAGCAATTTCCAGGACCCCAAGAGGATGCGATTCGACGAAGGCGAGGAGGTCCGGGGCCGACTCCCCGATTCCCTCGCCCAGGGCTTCCAGGTGGAGGCCCAAATCGACCGACAATGGACGACCCTCTTTACGGAAACCAATAACTTTCAAAGGCTCATCCTCCACACCCTCCCCCGCGCCACGCCGGTCACCGGCTTGAGGCTGACCTTGGCCAAGGAGCGAACCCCCGGGCAACCCGCCAGGCTCTTCGCCTTCGAAGCCATTTGAACGAACACCCCCTCTCCCCCCTCCCCAGAACGAAAGGTAAAAGCATGCTGCCCCGTCCCGAATACCCCCGGATGCAGTTCCAGCGCAAAGATTGGCTGAACTTGAACGGCGAATGGACCTATGAGTTCGACCTGGCAAACTCCGGCGAGGAACGCGGCCTGGCCAAAAGCCAAGGCTTCGCCCAGAAAATCCTGGTCCCCTTCGCCCCGGAGACCCCCCTCTCCGGCGTCCACCACCTGGATTTCATCACGGGAATCTTCTATCATCGAAAGGTGACCGTCCCCTCCGGCTGGGACGGCCGCCGCATCCTGCTGAATTTCGGCGCGGTCTTCTTCGAGGCAAAGGTCTGGTGGGACGGGGAGGAGGTGGCCTTCCACCGGGGCGGCAGCACCCCCTTCTCCGTGGACCTCACCGGGCGCGCCGTGGCGGGAAAAGCCCACGACCTGGTGGTGGAGGCCCGGAGCGATGTGCGCAGCATGGTGCAAAGCAACGGCAAGCAGTGCATGTCCCACGATTCCCAGGGATGCTCCTATAAGCGCACCACCGGCATCTGGCAGACAGTTGACCTGGAGGCCGCGGGGATGGTAGGGCTCAAGGAGTGCCGCGTGGTCGCCGACTACGACAACCAATCCTTCGTCTTCCATCCCGCCTTCTTCGGGGAGGCCCCGGGGGCTACCCTGGAAATCCAGGTCAGGGAGGGGGAGGCCGTCGTTGCCTCCGCCACCTGCGCCGCCACCCTCACCGCCACACTCGCCCTGAAGGTGCCCCACCCCAGGGACTGGTCCCCCGACGACCCCTTCCTCTACGACATCCAGTACACCGTGCGGGACGCCGAGGGCCGGATCACCGACCAGGTGGAATCCTACGCGGGCATGCGTAAGGTCCATGTCTCCGGAGACCGCCTCTACCTCAACAACCACCCCATCTTCCTCCGCATGATCCTGGACCAGGGCTTCTATCCCCAGGGAAACTGGACCGCCCCCACAGAAGAGGACCTCCTGAAGGACATCCTGTTCGCCAAGGCCTGCGGCTTCAACGGGGCAAGGCTCCACCAAAAGGTCTTCGAACCCCGCTATCTCTACCACGCCGACCGACTGGGATACCTGGTCTGGGGAGAAGCCCCCTGCTGGGGACAGGGCTGGTGCCAGACCAGCCCCTTTGGACGCGAGGATTTCTACGAATCCTTCGCCAACTTCATGCAGGAATGGGGCGAGGCCGTCCAACGGGACGCGAACCACCCCTCCATCCTCATCTGGACCCCCCTCAACGAAAGCAACTTCTACACCTTCAAAAATCCCATCCGGCGCTTCCGGGAAGGGGTCCGAAGGCTCTACGATTTCACCAAGGCCCTGGATCCCACGCGCCCCGTCCACGACGACAGCGGATGGGGACACGTGAAGACCGACATCTGGAGCATCCACGCATACTGCACCTCCGCCGCCGAACTGGAACGCTGGATCCTCCCCGACAATAAACTGGGCTTCCCCACCGTCCGCCCGCAATATGACACGGGATACACCGGACAACCCTACTACGTGGACGAATTCGGCGGCTTCCGCTACATCCCCCCGCAATGCCGCGATAACACCCCGGAGGGATGGGGATACCACGGAATGGAAATGCAAAGCGCGGAGGAACTGGTGGAACGCATCCGGGAACAGGTCAAGCTGATGAACGAAACCCCCGGCATCAGCGGATGGTGCTATACCCAGCTCACCGACGTGGAACAGGAACAAAACGGACTGATGACCTACGACCGAATCCCCAAGGCCTCCCCCGAACTCTTCCGAAAGGCCTTCCTCTGCTAACCAGCACGCCACGGCCCTCCGCGGAAACGCGGAGGGCACGGAGGGTTGGCCCATGCTCCGCATGGACCAACCGGGTTTATACATTAGGTTATTGCTTATTTTGATTCTAGA
>JAEDNB010000066.1 GCA_016302725.1 Lentisphaeria bacterium | reverse complement strand
GGGGGTGGCGAGGAACCAGGCGGTGTAGAGGGAGACGGAGAGCACGGTGCAGAGGGCCGCCTCGAATTGGAGGGAGGCCCGGAAGACCAGTTTCCGTTCCAGGGCGTCTTCCAGGCGTTCCGAGAGCTCCCGGTGGTTTTCCCGGAGTTTCCGGAGTTGCGGCCTGCCGAAGAGGGCCAGTTTCAGGGCGGCGAGGAGGAGGAAGCCCGCCAGGAATTCCAGGAGGAGGGCGGGCAGGAGAAGAAGGGGCCAGTGCATACGGGGGGTGAGGGGCGTTCAGGAGAGGAAATGCTCCAGGGAGAATCCCTGGGCTTCCGCGGCGGAAAGGAGACGTTCCTCCGCCAGGCGCATGGAGTGCAGCGCCTGGGGGGTGAGGTCGTCCTCCCCGGCAAGGTGGAGCAGCCCGTGGACGGCGTAGCGGAAGAGTTCCCGGGAGGGGGGCTGGGCGAAGGCGGGGGCCTGGCGCCTGGCGACGTCGGGGCAGAGGTAGAGTTCGGCCAGCACGGGTTCCCCCGCCTCGGGGGGCAGGGGGAGGGAGGACGCCCCGTCCCGGAGGTCGTAGGTGATGACATCCGTGTCGCCCTGGTGGTGCAGGTGCATTGCGTTGAGGAGGGTGATCCTGGGGATGGTGACCAGGACCACATGGATCTCCCCGGGGGTGTCCAGGGGGAGCCCCGTCAGGGGGAGGACCGCCTCCAGGGCCTTCTGGAAGCGGGCCAGGTTCCGCACCCCCCGCAGGGAGGGCATCTTGGAGAGCCGGAGAATCATTTCGTGCGGTATTCGGGGCGGGAGTGGAAATGGAAGAGGATGGTCTCCCGGAAGCTCCTGGCCATGAGGGCCAGTTCCCTGGTGGTGAGGTCCACCTGGTCCAGCTGGTGGTCGTAGAAGCGCTTGCGGAAGACGGAGGCGATGCGTTCGTCAATGGCCTTCACCACATGGGAGAGGTCCTTCTCCCCCAGGCTTTCCGTGAGCAGGTCAAGGCATTTGGCGGTGGCGTCCTGCCCCTGGTCCCTGGTCTGCTCCACAATGGCCTTGGCCAGCTTCCCCAGGTCGGGCTTGCGGGAGAGCAGCGCCCTGACGGCGGCCTCGCAACTGTCCGCCATGCTGAGGATGGCCACTTCCCGGGAGGTGATGGGTTTCTGGGGATAGCGGAAGCGCTCCTCCGGGGGGGGCGGGGTGCCGTTGGCGGCGGCCTGGTCGCAGGCCTTCTGGTAGAAATGCTCCAGGAGGGTGGTGCCGTGGTGTTGCCAGATGGCGGGGATGACCAGGGGGGAGATGTGGTATTTCTGGGCCAGCTGGGTCCCGTGGGTGGTGTGCTCGAAGATGAGGTTGGCGCTCTCTTCCGGGGAGAGCCCGTTCTCCAGGGGATTGTTCTGGTTGGTCATGTTCTCCGCGAAATACTGGGGCGCGAAGAGCTTGCCTACATCGTGGTAGAGGGCCATCACATGGACCAGCTTGGCGTCCGCGCCGATGCAGGAGGCGGCGTTGGTGGCCATCTCCGCCACGTCCAGGGAGTGCTGGTAGGTCCCCGGGGCCTCCGCCCGGAGGCGCTGGAGAAGGGGCGTGTTCACGTCCGTCAACTCCGTCAGGGTCATGGGGGTGGGGATGCGGAAGAGCAGCTCCAGGAAGGGGAGGAAGATCATGCAGGCCAGCCCCGTGAGCAGCCCCTGGGCCACCCCCGGCAGGAGAATCTCCTGGAATCCGTCCCGCCAGGTGACAAGGGCCGCCGAATCCCGGGGGCCGGAGAAGTAGCAGGCCAGGAAGCCCATGGCGGTGACCAGCAGGCCCTGGGAGAGGCCCTGGGTCAGGTAGTGGACCCGGAGGCGGATGTTGCGGAAGCAGGGGACCGCCGCCACCGAGACAATGAGGGCGAAGCAGAAGAGGGGGTAGGCGTTGTCCGTGGGGGAGGCGGAGACCTGGAAGGGGAGGAGGATGGCCTGGACCACGGCGGTGCAGGCGGCAATCCGGGCGTCCAGCAGGTTGATGAGGAAGGCGGGGAAGACGGCCAGGGGCAGGATGGTGATGATGTTCCAGGGACGGCTCGTGGGGATGGTGGTGGAGTGGACGATGGCGGCGACGGCCAGGTACTCCAGCATCAGGGAGAGGGAGACCAGGAGGAACTCCTTGCCCTTGGGGATTGCCCTGGCGGGTCGCCAGGGGGTGTTCAAGGTGGCCATGAGGAAGGCCAGGGAGAAGGCGTGGACCATGAGGAAGAGGAGGAAGCTCCGGTCTGTCAGCCGTTCTGCCCAGGGGGCGGAGGTGCCTTCCGGGGAGGGGAAGGGGAGGAGGAGGCGCACGGCCGCCCCTGTCAGCCAGGTGGCCAGGAGGAGGAGGGCCCCCAGGCAATTGTCCCGGTCGAAGAAGCGGCGGGACCAGGAGGTGTCCTGGCGGGAGCGGCTGAGGCTTTCCTGGCAGGAGGCCTTCAGCCCCTCCCGGAAATGCGCCATCTTGGTCTGCTGCTCGTCCGGGGAGAGGGGGGTGGGCGGCGGCAGGGATTCCGCTGTGTGGTGGGTGCAGCCCATAGGGGATGGGGGATGGTGAGGGGAGGGGGTGGCGGGGGTGGCCCCGCCCGTTCCCTCTCCCCTCGGTGGGTGGGGGGCAGGTGGCGTCAGGCGTTGGCGAGGAAGGCGGAGTAGCCCTTGTAGGCCATGTAGACGTCCAGTTTTCCGGCGATTTCCCAGGGGGCGTGCATGCAGAGCAGGCCCACGCCGCAGTCCACCACTTCGATGCCCAGGCGGGCCATGTAGAGGGCGATGGTTCCGCCGCCGCCCACGTCGGGCTTGCCCAGTTCGCAGATTTGCCAGAGGACCTTGTTGTCGTTGAAGACCTTCCGGACGTGGGCCATGAATTCGGCGCTGGCGTCGGAGGCGCCTCCCTTGCCGCCGTGCCCGTCATACTTGTTGACCTGGAGGCCGCAGTTGAGGCGCCCCATGTTCCCGTTGGAGTTGGCCCCCTTGTAGTCGGGGTCGGCCAGGGTGCCCACGTCGGCGGAGAGCATCCGGGTGTGTTCCAGGGCGCGGCGGACGGTGAGGTCGCTGTACGTCTTTTCGGTGGCGGCCACCAGTTCGGCCACGGAGTTGGGCAGGAAGGTGGAGTCCATGCCCGTGCGTCCGTAGGAGCCGATTTCCTCCTTGTCCACCACCAGGGCGCCCATGGTGCGGCGGGGAATGCCCTGGAAGTCCAGGACCGCCCGTGCGGCGGCGTAGGAGCAGACCCTGTCGTCCTGGCCGTAGCCCAGGAGCATGGAGCGGTCCAGGCCCAGCTCCCGGGCCTGCCCGGCGGGGACCACCTCCAGTTCCGCGCTGGCAAAGTCCTCCTCCTCAATGCCGTAGGTCTCCCGCAGCATCCGGAGGATGTTCAATTTCGCCTTCTGGGGGACATCCTTGTCGTCCTGCTCCTTGGAGACGGGGCGGGAGCCGAAGACCACGTTGAGCTTCTCGCCCCGGACGCCCTCCCGCATGGTCTGCTTGGACTGGTCCACGTCCAGGTGGGGCAAGATGTCCGTGATGCAGAAGACGGGGTCCCCGGGGGCGTCGCCGATGGCCACGTCCACCTTGGTGCCGTCCCGTCGGATTACCACTCCGTAGAGGGCCAGGGGGAGGGCGAGCCACTGGTAGTGCTTGATGCCGCCGTAGTAGTGGGTGTCCAGGAGGACGAGTTCCTCGTCCTGGTAGAGGGGGCAGGGTTTCAGGTCAAGCCTGGGGCAGTCGGCGTGTCCGCCCACCAGGTTGAGCCCCTCTTCCAGGGGGGCTGCTCCGATTCTGGCCAGCAGGAGGGTCTTTCCGTCCATGGAGCGGTAGACCCCGGTGCCGGGCTTGAGGGGTTTTTTCGCCCTGGCGGCCTGGTCCAGGTCCAGGAAGCCCAGTTTCCTGGCCTCTTCCAGGAGATGGTCGTGGACCAGGCGTTCGGTCTTGCTTTCGCTGATGAAGCGGAGGTATTCGGCGCAGTATTTTTCCAGCCTGGCCTCCTCTCCTTTCTCGAGTTTGTCCCATCCCGGTTCCCGTTTCCAGGTGGGGATGGGGGCAGTTTTCTTGTTTTCCTTTGCCTTTTTGGTGGTGGCCATGTTGGCGATTCTCCTGGTTGTGCCGTCAATCCGGGGCAAGGGGATGCCGGGGATGCCTGGCGTGGATGGGAAAGGGTGGTGCGTGGGTGTGGGTCAGGGCTTGGGGGGCACGTCCACGCGGATGACCCGCTTTGCCTTGCCTTCCGCCCTGGGAAGGGTTCCCGGGGCGAAGACATCCCCCTTGGGGGAGAAGCCCAGGCGTTCCTTGAGGTGCTTGGCCACGGTGAAGCCCGTGACCCCCTCCTGGGCCTCCACGTTGATGCGGATGTCGTTGATTCCCTCCCGGTTTTCGATGATGATCTGGTATTCGGGGAGGACGCCGGGAATCTCCAGGAGGGCCTGCTCCACCTGCCGGGGGAAGAAGTTGACGCCCTTGATGATCAGCATGTCGTCCAGCCGCCCGGTGATGCGGTCCAGGCGGAGGCTGGTCCTGCCGCAGGCGCAGGGTTTCCGGGAGAGGATGCGGGAGATGTCCCGGGTGCGGAAGCGGAAGACGGGGAGGGCCTCCCGGGTGAGGGCGGTGAAGACCACGTCCCCGTAGGAGCCGTCGGGGAGGACCTTTCCGGTCTCTGGGTCCACGATTTCGGTGATGTACTGGTCTTCCCAGACGTGGATGCCGCAGTGTGCCTGGCAGTCCATGCCGGTGGTGCCCACGCCGCCGGTCTCCGTCATGCCATAGATGTCGAAGGCCTGGAGCTGGGCGCGCCTTTCAATCTTCCTGCGCATTTCGTCGGAGAAGGTCTCCGAGCCGAAGATGCCCACCTTGAGGGTGGGGAAGTCCATCTTCAGTTCGTCGGCGACCTCGATGATGCGGGCCATGTAGGAGACCACGCAGCCGATGCCCTTGGCCTGGAAGTCATGGAGCAGTTTGATTTGGCGGGTGGTGTTGCCGCTGGAGGAGGGGATGGAGAAGAGGCCCGCCATCCTCGCCCCGTGGTAGAAGCCGAAGCCCCCGTTGAAGAGGCCGAAGGTGGGGGTGATCTGGAAGGGGTCCCCCGGGCGCAGGCCCGCCATCCAGTAGCACCGGGCCATGCATTCCGCCCATTGCTCCAGGTCCCCCTGGGTGTAGGGCATGACCACGGGCACCCCCGTGGAACCGCTGGACATATGGAACTCCCGCAGTTCCTCCCGGGGGGAAAGGCACATCCCCAGGGGATAGTTCTGCCGGAAATCCTCCTTGGTCATGAAGGGGAGCCTGGGCAGGTCCTCGATGGTTCGCACATCGTCGGGATGGACGCCATGGGCCTGGAGCTTCCGGCGGAAATAGTCGTTGGCCTCATAGGCCCGGCGGAGCTGCGCCCGGAGGCGGCGGTTCTGAAGGTCCGTCAACTCGTCCCGGGACATGGTCTCGAAGCGGGGATTCCAGAATTCACCTTTGGGAGTGGTGCACATGGGAAGCGGGGGGGGATGGGGTTACAGCCGGCAGGTGCAGATGGAGGAGACGATGATGCCAGTGGCGCCCACCTCCTCCAGACGGTCCATGACATGGTTGAGCTCACTGCGGCGGACCATGGACTTGACGGCGTACCAGCCCTCCTTGGAGAGTGGGGTCACCGTGGGTGACTCCACGCCCGGGGTGACGGCGCAGGCCTCCTCCCGGCGCGCCTCCGGCACGTTGTAGTCCACCACCACAAAGGTCCGGGCCGTGAGAATGCCCTGGAGCCGTTTGAGCAGGGAGCGGAGCTGGGGATTCTCCGCGACTCCGGGGTGGCCAATCACCAGGGCCTCGGAGTGCATTACCGGCTCCCCGATGGGATGGAGGCCCGCCTGGCGCATGGTGGTGCCGCTCTCCACCACGTCGGCGATGGCGTCCGCCACCCCCAGGCGCACGGAAATCTCCACGGCGCCGTCCAACTTGACCACGGAGCAGGAGAGCCCTCTGCGGGCCATGTCGTCCCGGACGATGTTGGGGTAGCTGGAGGCGATCCGGCGGCCTGCCAGCTGGGCGATTTCCGTGATGCCGCTCTCCTTGGGGACGGCGTAGCAGAAGCGGGATTTTCCGAAGCCCAGGGGGAGCAGTTCCATGGCCTGGGAGCGGGAGTCCGCCAGGAGGTCCCGCCCCGTGATGCCGGCGTCCACGATGCCGCCGGAGACATAGACGGCGATGTCCCTGGGGCGGAGGAAGAGGAACTCCACGTCGTTGGCGGCATCCAGGACGGAGAGTTCCTTGGCCTCCCGGCGTGCCTTGTATCCGGCTTCCTTGACGAGGGTGACGGCCTCTTCGGAGAGGGTGCCCTTGTTGGGCAGTGCGATTCTCAACATGATGGGAAAAAGGGGGGTGGGGTTGGTCCGGTGCGCGGGGGGGGCTCCGCGCCGGGAAAGGGGGCGCCCGGGGCGGGGCGCGCTAGAGCTGTCGGTAGATGTCCTCCAGGGTAAGCTTCTTCTTCAGCATGAGCACCATCAGGTGGTAGAGGAGCTGGCTGATTTCCAGGGAAAGGCTCTCGGGCTTCTCGTATTCGGCGGCCATCCAGACCTCGGCGGCCTCCTCCACAATCTTCTTCCCGATGGCGTGGACCCCCTTGTTGTATTCCGCCACGGTGCGGCTTCCGGGGTCCCCCGCCGCAATCTTCCGGGAGAGCTCCTCCAGGAGGCTCTCCAGGGTCTTGCGGGTAGGGGCCGCCTCCCCCAGCGCCCCGGGGGGAAGCTTCTCCCTCTGGATGGGGCGGGCGCCTGTGGCATCCGGGGCGCCCAGGTATTCGTGGAAGGCGAGCTCGTCCAGCAGGTTTTCCGCCCGCTCCCGGGTGACTCCCAGGGCGCTGGCAAGGAGGTCGGGGCGGGCCTGGCCGGCCGCCAGGACGCACTTGAGGGCGTCGTCGGCCGTGGGTTCGGCGAATTGCAGTTGTGGCATTCCTTTTTCCAGGTTGGCTTCCTGGAGGGCGCGTCGGCCTTCCAGGAAGCGGTGGAGAAACGTCTGGAGCTCCGCCTGTGGATGGAAGGGCTGGGAGGCGCAGGCGCACTCCGCCGCCCGGGTGCAGAGTTCCAGGGAAAAGTGTGCGGTCTGGAGGCGGAGGGTCTCCCCCTCCCCGGTGTGGAGGAGGAAATCCCCCTGGTCCTGCAGGCACTCCGCCTCTTGGATGTCCAGCCGCTCCCGGGCGGTCCCGTCCTTGGGAAGGTGGCCGCAGATACGGCAGGAGAAGGCATTGCGGAGGGCTTCCGGGAGGACTCCGGTGGTGGCGGCCACCACGTGGATGCCCACGGCGCCTGCTTCGGAGAGGGCCAGCAGGAGTTCCTGGGCCCTTCGCGCGCACCGGGGTGCCAGGAGGGCGTCCAGGTCGGCGGCCATCCAGAGGATCCTGGGGAGCCGGGGCCTGTCCCCTTCCCCGGTTCCCTGGTATTCCGCCAGGCTCCGCGCCCCCGCCGCCGCCAGAAGCCGTCTTCTGCGCACAGTCTCCTGGAGGCACCACTCCAGCGTCCCCAGGGCGGCCTCGGCCTCCTTCTGTGGGGGGAGGAGGAGATGGGGGAGCTTGGCGAAGGGGCGGAAGGTCTCCTGCTGGGAGGAGAAGAGGAGGAGCCTGGCCTCCCCGGGGCTTTGGCGGGAGAGGAGGGAGAGGAGGAATTGGCGGAGGAGGGAGCCCAGGCCCTGGGAGTCGTATCCTGCGGCCAGGAGGTTACCTTCCTTGGCCAGGTCCAGGGTGAGAAGGCGTACGGTGTCCTTTCCCAGGAGGAGGGGGAGTTCCCCGGGGGCGAGGGGCCAGTCGGGGTCCAGGAAGAGTTCCTCCGGCGTGTGACGCCCCGGGTGGAGATTGGGGATTTCGATGCCGGCCCGGTCCCGTCCGGGGATGGGGAGGAGCATTCTCGGGGGGCGCGGCCTGGCCAGCCTTCGCTGGATTTCCTGCCGGAGGGGATTGAGCTCCTCCAGGGATGTGCCGGGGGAGAGGCTGATTTCCAGCCGGAGGAAGGCGGGAGTGGAGATGGCGGCGGTGACGGTGGCGGCCAGGCCCGCCTGGTGGAGAAGGTCCTGGAGCTGCCTGGCGGTCTGTTCCTGCTCCTCCCGTCCGGGGAGGGCGGGGAAGGCGGGCTCCGCCTCCGGGGTGCGCCCGGCGTCAAGGGGCGCGGGGGGGCGCAGCCAGAGTTCGGGGGATGGGGGGAGGTAGGGGGAAGGCATGGGAGGGGGTCAAGGGAGGGGCAGGGCGTCCAGGGGGAGTGTGGGGGCGGGCAGCAGGGCGGGCAGGTCGTATTCCGTCCGGGTGGTCAGGGCGCTTTGCTGGAAGCCCCGGTAGAGGCATCCTCCCAGGATCAGCACCAGAAGGAGAAAGGTGAAAAGGAGGATGAGGAGGGCGGAGGGGCGCCCCAGGGGGGAGGCGCCGCCATTGTCCTCCAGGCACTCCGACAGTTCCCGGCTGAGTTGCACCCCCGTCTCCGCCTCGTAGGCCTCCAGGTTGCTCTGGAAGAGGCTGCGGAGACGGTCGGTCTCCTGGGGGGTGCGCCCGTAGGCGAGGCAAAGGCGCTCCAGGATGGGAAGGCAGTAGTGGGGATGCAGGTCGATTTTGGCGAAATCCCCCTCTTCCAGGGTGCGCAGGCGGGTGGGGGTGATTTTCGCCTTTTCCGCCGCCTGGGCCAGGGAGAGGTCGGCGTCCAGCCGGAATTGGAGAAGGGTCCTGCCGAAATTGGGCGGCGGGGTCTCCAGGGAGAGGCCGGGGGTGGGGATGGGGAGGGTGGGCTCCATGGGGAACGGTCAGTTGGGTTCCTCCGGGCCTGCCTGGGGGGGCGCCGGGGAGCGGCGCTGGGCAAAGGAGGGGCCGTCTTCCGGAAGGCCTTCCCCGGCGGGCGCGGGCGCGTCCTGGCCGCCGTCTTCCTCCTCCCGGGGCTCCTCTGGCTCCCGGAAGTCGTCCCGGGCATCCTCGTCGGGGAAGTTCTCCCAGTAGATTTCCCGCAGTCCGGAGATGGGCTGCGGGCCCACGTAGTGCAGGTCCTCCAGGTCCTGCATCAGGGAGGCGGACTTGTTGTAGCCGATGCGGAGATGGCGCTGGAGGATGGAGATGGTGGGGCGCTTGTATTGGCGCAGGACGCGGAGCGCCTGGGAAATCAGGTCTCCTTCCCCTGCCTCGTCCCCCATGGGAGAGCCCAGGCCCAGGCCGTCGGCGCCTTCGCCCTCCTCTTCCTCCTCCTGGGGTTCCAGGGCCCTCATGAGGCTTTCGTTGTACTGGGGGACGCCCTGCTGCGCCCAGAAAGCGGTCACGTCGGCGATTTCCCGGTTTTCGACCCATCCGCACTGGATTCGTTCCAGTTCGGCGCCCCCGGTGCTGTAGAGCATGTCGCCCTTTCCCAGGAGGTCTTCGGCGCCGCTTTGGCCCAGGATGATGCGGGAGTTGGTGCTGTCGGAGGCCTTCAGGGCGATGCGGTAGGGGAAGTTGCTCTTGATGACGCCGGTGAAGACTTCCCGGGAGGGGCGCTGGGTGGCCACAATCATGTGGATGCCGGCGGCCCGGGCCTTGCCTCCCAGCCGGGAGAGGGCCAGGTCCACGTCCTTTTTCACCTGCAAGGTGATTTCCGCCAACTCGTCGATGATGATGACCAGGTGGGGAAGATGGTCGGGGACGGGGTCTCCGTCGGAGTCCACGGCGGGGTCGCCCTCCAGGGGGCGGTTGTTGAACTCGGTCAGCTTTCGGACGCCCACGGCCTTCATCTGCCGGTAGCGCTTGTCCATCTCCACGCAGGCCCAGTTGAGGAGGGGGCCCACCTGGGATACTTCGTTGATGATGGGGGCGGCCAGGTGGGGTATGCGCTCGTAGGGGGCGAATTCCAGCATCTTGGGGTCCACCATCATGAGGCGGAGTTCGTCCGGGGTGAAGCGGAGGAGGAGGGACTGGATGAGGAGGTTCATGCAGCCCGACTTTCCGCTTCCCGTGGAGCCTGCGATGAGGAGGTGGGGCGCCTCCTCCAAATCCATGATGCAGGGGTTTCCCTGGAAGTTGTTCCCCAGCATCAGGGGGATGTGCTTCCTGGTGGTTTGCCAGGCGGAGGAGGTGAACAGTTCGTGGGCGCAGACCAGGGCGGGCTTCTGGTTGGGCACCTCGATGCCCGCCAGCCCCTTGCCGGGAATGGGAAGCAGCATCCGGATGTTGCGGGTGGCCTTCAGGGCCATGGAGATGTCCCTGCGGCAACTGCCCAGCCGGGTCACGGAGGTGCCGGACCCCATCTGGACTTCGTAGAGGGTGACCTGGGGGCCCGCCGTGGCGTTGACCACGTCCGCGTCCATTCCAAAGTCGTCCAGGGTCTTTTGGATGACTCTCTTGTTGGCCTCCAGTTCCTCGTCGCTGACGGGGTTCAGGCCTTCATGGCGCCCCGGGGGGAAGAACTCCTCCGGGTCAGGCAGGGTGTATTTCCCCTCGGGAGCCGGCTTGGGGGGCGCCGGGGGGCGCCGGGGGGGGGGCGGAGGGGGCGGCGCAGGCCG
>JAEDNB010000065.1 GCA_016302725.1 Lentisphaeria bacterium | reverse complement strand
CCCGGCATGTTTTTTCTCCTGTATGTTCCTGATTTCCTGGAAGTCAGGGGTTGTTTTGGATGGCCCCGGGGACGAGTGGGAGTCGGAAGGGCCGATGAGAGCGTGCGCACCCGGCGCCGGAACACCCCCCCCGGAGGGACGGGCGGCGGCGAAAGGCACCTGCGGGGCGGCGCCCCGGATGCAAGGCGCCGCGCATTCGTAAACGCGGGAATATATGCCAAATTCCCCGGTCTGTCACCCCCTTCCCCCCTTTCTCCCTCTCTTCCCCAAGGGGTTCCCCCGGCGGAAGAAAAAGCCCCGCCCCCGGAGGGACGGGGACGGGGCGAGGACAGGGCAAGGGGAGGCGGGGCGGGGGGCTGCCGGAAGTCCTTGTCCCCTTCCTGCGCCGTCCCTGCGCCTTTGCCGGGGTTGCCTTAGTGTGTGCGGAGATATTCGTTGATGGCGTGGGCGGCCCGACGGCCCTCGCCCATGGCCAGGATGACCGTTGCGGCCCCCAGGACGATGTCCCCGCCGGCGAAGACCCCGGGGAGGGAGGTGGCGTTGGTTTCGGGGTCCACCACCACGTTCCCCTTCCGGTTCACCTCCAGTCCGGGAGTGGTGGAGGGGACGAGGGGGTTGGAGCCGTTGCCCACGGCCACCACCACCGTATCCACGTCCAGGGTGAATTCGCTGCCGGGAATGGGGACGGGGGAGCGTCTGCCGGAGGCGTCCGGCTCCCCCAGTTCGTAGCGGAGGCACTCCACCCCCGTCACCCGTCCCTCTTCGTTCCCCAGGATGCGCTTGGCGTTCTGGAGCACCAGGAACTCCACCCCTTCCTCCTGGGCGTGGTGGATCTCCTCCTTCCGGGCGGGCATCTCCGCCAGGGAGCGGCGGTAGACCAGGTAGACCTTTTCGGCGCCCAGGCGGAGGGCCATGCGGCTGGCGTCCATGGCCACGTTGCCGCCCCCCAGCACCGCCACCCGCCGGCCGTGCCAGAAGGGGGTGTCGGCCTCCCCTTCCCGGTAGGCCTTCATGAGGTTGGCCCGGGTGAGGTATTCGTTGGCGCTGAAGACGCCGATGAAGTCCTCGCCGGGGATGTCCATGAACTTGGGCAGCCCCGCCCCCACGCCGATGAAGACGGCGTCAAAGCCGTCCTTCTCCAGGAGGTCCCGCAGTTTCCGGGTGCGGCCCACCACGAAATTGGTCACCAGTTCCACCCCCATCCGGCGAAGGCCCTCGATTTCCTTGCGCACGATTTCCTTGGGCAGGCGGAACTCGGGGATGCCGTAGACCAGGACCCCGCCCAACTGGTGGAAGGCCTCGTAGACCGTCACCTTGTGGCCGGCGCGGGCGCAGTCCGCCGCCACGGTGATGGAGGCGGGGCCGGAGCCGATGACCGCCACACGCTTTCCCGTGGGGGGGGCGCAGGGGGTCTCCTCCTGGGAGGAATCCCCCTGTTCCCGGGCCAGGTCCGCGCAGAAGCGCTCCACCCGCCCGATGGCCACCGCCCCGTCCACGGTCTTGAGGGCCTTGCCCATGGTGCAGTTCTTCTGGCACTGCTTTTCCTGGGGGCAGACCCGCCCGCATACGGCGGGCAGGAGGGAGCTTTTGCGGATGACCCTCAAGGCGCCGGGGAAATCCCCCTGGGCGGCCAGCCCCAGGAAGCCGGGGATGTCGATGGAGACGGGGCATCCCTGGACGCAGGGCCGGGTGGGGCACTGGAGGCACCGGGAGGCCTCCAGGCGCGCCTGCTGGGGGGTGTACCCCAGGGCCACCTCCTTCATGTTTCTGGCCCGGACCGCCGCCGGCTGCTCCGGCATGGCCTGGGGAGGTATCGCCATTCTTTCCTTGGGTGTCATTTCGTGAAAATCCCTGCTTTGCAGATATGGTTGCGGGCCTCGGCCTCCTGGGGGCGGAAGGAGGCGGCGCGGCGAATCATCTGGTCCCACTCCACCTGGTGGGCGTCGAACTCCGGCCCGTCCACGCAGACGAAGCGGGTCTTCCCCCCCACGGTGACCCGGCACCCGCCGCACATCCCCGTGCCGTCGATCATGATGGTGTTGAGGGAGGCCACGGTCTTCACCTGGAAGGGCTTGGTGGTCAGCGCACAGAACTTCATCATCACCGGGGGGCCGATGACAATCGCCTCGTCCACCTCCCCCCGCTGGCAGAGTTCCTTGAGGGGTTCGGTGACCAGCCCCTTCCGGCCGGAGGAGCCGTCGTCGGTGATGAGGATGAGCCGGTCCCCGGCGATTTTCCGCATCTCCTCCTCCATGACGAAGAGTTCCTTCGTCCTGGCGCCCATGATGATGGTGACCTGGTTTCCGGCGGCCTTGAGGGCCTGGGCGATGGGATGGAGGGGGGCCACGCCGATGCCGCCGCCCACGCAAACCACCCGGCCGGGGGCCTCTCCGTTCTCCCCCCGGATTTCCGTGGGGCGGCCCAGGGGGCCCAGGATGGCGGGGAGTTCCTGCCCCGGCTCCATGGCGGCCAGGCGCATGGTGGTGGCCCCCACGCTCTGGAAGATGAGGGTGATGGTGCCCCGCACGGGGTCGGCGTCGGCGATGGTGAGGGGAATCCGCTCCCCCATCTCCGGATCCACCATCAGGATGACAAACTGGCCCGCCCGGCGCTCCCGGGCGATGAGGGGTGCCTCCACTTCCATGCGGAAGACATTTTCCGAGAGGCGCGTTTTCAGAAGGATCTTGTGCATAATGCCGTACTATAAGACACGCCGAAGCCGCCGGAAACCCCGCCCCTCCCCTCCATGCGCCCCGCCCCACGGGAGGGGGCGGCATGGCGGCACGGATAAAAGGACGCGTCTCCGACGGCGCCGGCTCTGGCAAGGCGGGGAGGGGCCTGGGCCCGCCCCCCGCCGGGGGCTTCCCGGACTGCCTACACGCCCTGGGCCAGCATGGCGTCGGCCACCTTGGTGAAGCCGGCGATGTTGGCGCCCATCACATAGTTGCCCGCATGGCCATACTTGGCGGCGGCCTGGTAGGCGTTGTCGTGGATGGCGGCCATGATCTTCTTCAGGCGGCTGTCCACCTCCTCGCTGGTCCAGGAGAGGCGCTCGGAGTTCTGGGTCATCTCCAGGCCGCTGGTGGCCACGCCGCCCGCGTTGGCTGCCTTGCCGGGGGCGTAGAGGATCTTCGCCTGGAGGAAGGCCTCCACGGCCTCGGGGGTGGAGGGCATGTTGGCCCCTTCCGCCACCAGGGTGCATCCGTGGGCGAGCAGGTAGGCGGCGTCCGCCCCGTCCAGCTCGTTCTGCCGGCTGCAGGGGAAGGCGCAGTCCACCTTCTCCACCACCTGCCAGGGACGGGCCTGGGGGAAGAAGGCGGCGCCGGGAATCTCCGCGGCCACCTCGCTGAGTTCACCGCGGCGGACGGTCTTGAGTTCCATCACCAGGGCGAGGCCCTCGGGGGTGAGGCCCTCCTTCACGTAGAGGGCGCCGGAGCGGTCGGAGAGGGTCACCACCTTGGCCCCCAGTTCCATCAGCTTCTTGGCGGCGAAACTGGCCACGTTGCCCGCGCCGGAGATGGCGCACACCTTGCCGTCGAAGGTCTGCTTCTGGACGGCCAGCATGTTCTCCGCGAAGTAGACCGCGCCGTAGCCGGTGGCCTCGGGGCGGATGAGGGAGCCGCCGAAGGAGAGGCCCTTGCCCGTGAGCACGCCGGTCCAGTCATTGCGGATGCGGCGGTAGGCGCCGTAGAGATAGCCGATTTCCCGGCCGCCCACGTTCATGTCGCCGGCGGGCACGTCGGTGTCCGGCCCGATGTGGCGGAAGAGTTCCGTCATGAAACTCTGGCAGAAGCGCATGACCTCCATGTCGCTGCAGCGCTTGCCGGGGGTGTGGGGGCTCTGCTTGGGGTTGAAGTCGCTTCCGCCCTTGCCGCCGCCCATGGGCAGCGTGGTCAGGGAGTTCTTGAAGACCTGCTCAAAGCCCAGGAACTTCAGGACGGAGAGGTTCACGGTGGGGTCGAAGCGAAGCCCGCCCTTGAAGGGGCCGATGGCGGAGTTGAACTGCACCCGGTATCCACGGTTCACCCGGACCGCCCCCGTGTCGTCCACCCAGGGGACCCGGAAGAGAATGGTGCGCTCGGGCTCCACCAGGCGCTCCAGCACAGCATAGCGCTGGTAGTCGGGGTTGGCGTCAATCACCGGGGCAAGGGTGGTCAAGACCTCCTCCACCGCCTGCAGAAACTCGGGCTGGTCGGCATTCTTCGCGCGCACATCCTGGAGGATGCTCTCAATGTATTGGCTCATGTCTTGGGGGACTCCTGTAAGGGAGGGAATAGGCCGGGCCGCGCGCCCCGCCCGGGGAAAGACAAAGGCACGGCGCACCCCCGGCCAGGGGGGATGTTTTGGGGAAGGGAGAAAATGCAAAAGGCACCCCGCGCCACACCAGGGCGGGGAAGTCAGTACCTAGCAAGCCATATGCCAATGCCTCCCCCGCCCGCCCCCCCCAGGAATCCAGGCCAAATCGTTACATCAACTGTAAAATCAGGATTTTTGCATTACATTTTGTGTCACATTCCCTTTCAAATCTTTGCGGAGAAGAGTACGAAGGCCTCCCTGGCCTCCGGCCATTTCTCCAGGAGTTCCCGGGCCCTGGGGGAGTCGGTGACGGCCACGTGCTCCCGCAGGAGCCCCTTGAGTTCCTTTTCCTCCCGGGAATCCAGGGGAAGCCTGCGCACCCAGGCGTCGGTGCGCCCCAGCAGCCTGCCCTCGGGGTCGTAGGCGTAGGCGCACCCCCCGGAGATATCCCGCCCGAAATCCTCCCCGGGGAAGGAGAGGATGACGGCCCGCCCTCCGTTCATGCGGGCGCAGCCCCCCGCCCCCACGGCGTCCGCCACGAAGGTGATGCCCCGGGCAAGCCCCTCCCCGAAGGAATCGCCGGCCTCTCCCAGGAAGTGGATGGTCATCCTCTCCCGTTCCGGGGGATCCTCCCCGAACCTCTCCTTCATCCCCCGGGAGAAGTCCCTTCCCACCCCATCGTCCCCCCGGGTCACCTCCCGGCGCACGGTGTGCCGGGGATGCTCCAGCAGGGGCAGCAGGTTCTTCTGGTCGTAGCGGTTCTCCATAAGGTCTCTCTGTCGCAAATCCGTCACAGGCAGATGGTGTGGACAGTTGTGGAAAAGCAAGAAGCATGCCAGAAATTCCGCCGGCTCCGCCGCCAAGGAGCCATTACACAAAATGTAATCCCCCTCCTTTTGCCCGTTACACTCCGTGGAAGGGGCGTACGCCCCTGCACTGGCACGCCCTTTGCTTGACCCCGGATACCGCGCCCCGCCGCCCCCGCCGGGCGGGCGGGAGCCTGAAGCGCCCTTCTCCCTGTCCCCCTCCCCTTCCTTCCCCCGTTTTTCCGCCGCCCATGAAATCGCAAATCGAAATCCTGCGGGAAATCACCTCGGTGGTGGTCCGAGAGCGCAATGTCCGCCGCCTCCTGGAGGAGGTGATTGACATCCTGGAGCAGAACCTGGGCATGATGCGGGGGACCTTCACCCTGCTGGAGGGGGACGAGCTGCGCATCGAGGCGAGCACCCGGAACCTGAACGCGGAGGAGCGCGCCCTGGGGCGCTACCACATCGGGGAGGGCATCACCGGCCTGGTGGCCAAGACGGGGAAGTCCGAGGTGGTCCTGGACGTGCGGAAGGACCGGCGCTTCCTCAACCGCACCAGGAGCCGCACCGGGAATGAGTCCCTCTCCTTCATCTGCGTCCCCCTCATCTACCGGGGGCAGGTGGTGGGCACCCTGGCGGTGGACTGCGACATGCGCCCCAACACGGCCGCCCTGGTGGAGGACGTGACCTTCCTGGAAACCATCGCCAACATCACGGCGGAGGCCGCCGCCGCCTGCCGGGAGGAGTGCGCGGAGCGGGAGGCCCTCCTGGAGGAAAACCGGCAACTGCGGGACATGCTCCCCAGCAACCCCGGGAAACTCATCGGCAACTGCCCGGACATGCGGGCGGTCTACGAACAAATCCACCAGGTGGCCGCCTCCGGCGCCACCGTCCTCATCCGGGGCGCCAGCGGCACCGGCAAGGAACTGGTGGCCAAGGCCATCCAGGGGCTCTCCCCCCGAAAGGACAAGCCCTTCGTGGTCCTGAACTGCGCCGCACTCCCCGAGGCCCTGGTGGAATCGGAGCTTTTCGGACACGAAAAGGGGGCCTTCACCGATGCACGGGAAAGACGCCTGGGACGGGCCGAGGCCGCCAACGGAGGCACTCTCTTCCTGGACGAAATCGGGGACCTGAGCATCCCCGTCCAAGTAAAACTCCTCCGCTTCCTCCAGGAACGCACCTTCTGCCGCGTCGGCTCCAACGAGGAACTCCACAGCGACGTCCGCTTCATCGCCGCCACTTCCCGCAACCTGGAGGAGCTCATGGAGAAGAAACTCTTCCGGGAAGACCTCTACTACCGGCTCTCCGTCTTCCCCATCACCATGCCCGACCTGGCCAAGCGGGGTGACGACATCATCATGCTGGCCCAGCACTTCCTCAACAAACTGAGCGCCAAATACGGCAAGCGCATCACCCAGATCTCCACCCCCGCCACCAACATGCTCCAGGCCTACGCCTGGCCCGGCAACGTCCGGGAACTGGAAAACTGCATCGAAAGGGCTGTGCTCACCGCCAAGGACGACTGCATCCACGGATACAACCTCCCCCCCACCCTCCAACGCCCGGAATTCGCCGAAGACCCCTTCCGCCCGGACGAACATCTCACCCTGGAGGAACAACTGGCCGCCGTGGAACGGAAAATCCTGGAAAGCGCCCTGAAACGCCACAACGGAAACCGGGCCGCCGCCGGACGGGAGCTGGGGGTCTCCCCCCGCATGATGAACTACCGCCTCAACAAGGCCGGCCTGCAATAGCCCCCCCGCCCCGCAAAAATATCCCCCCCGGGGGAGGGTGCGCCTGTGCCCCGCCGGGGAAAGGCTATATTACTGTCCTTTTCCCCATGCCCGCCCCCCGGAGGCGGACACATGCCCCCCGCCCCGGCACCCCGACCCCAAAGGCCGAAGGCGCCGCGCAGGGACACCCACCCCCCACACACCACACACAACGACTCCAGAAGCCCCCAGGCACGGACGCCGAAACCACCCCCGCCGCCCCACGGCGGGATGCCTGGAAGGCCCCTGAAGTCCTAAAAAGGTAAACACCCCCTCTATGTGCTGCAGCAATCTCTCTGAGGGCGCCAAGGCGAAATTCGCCGAACTGGACGCCTTTATTGACGGACTGGGCATCGTGGCCGACGACGAACGGCGCCGCGGCCGCCTGATCCAGGTCCTGCACCGGGCCCAGGATATCTTCGGATACCTCCCCCGGGAGGTCCAGAAACACGTGGCCCAACGCCTCGCCCTCACAGAGGCCCAGGTCTCCGGCGTGGTCAGCTTCTACAACTACTTCACCACCGAGCCCAAGGGCAAGTACCGCATCGACGTGTGCCTGGGCACCGCATGCTATGTGAAGGGCTCCGAACGGGTCCTCCAGGAAATCGAACGGGTCCTGGGCGTGAAGGCCGACACCGTCCCCACCGCCGACGGACTCTTCTCCATCAGCGCCCTGCGCTGCGTGGGCGCCTGCGGATTGGCCCCCGTCATGGTCATCAACGGCAAGGTTTACGGAAAGGTGACCCCCGCCAAGGCCGTCGCCATCATCAACGAGTACAAGGCTAAAGGCTGAGCACCATGGAAAAGATCACCAACCGCAACGAACTGCTGGCCGCCTTCCAGGCCGCCAAGGGAAAACTGGCCCTCCGCTGCACCAGCGAACACGACATCCACTCCCGGAAAAAGGAACTGCTCTGCTGCGGAGGGACCGGCTGCCACGCCTCCAACTCCCAGGAGCTCATGCAGAACCTCCGGGATGAAATCGAAAAGGCGGGACTCGCCGATGATGTGAAGGTGGTCCAGACCGGATGCTTCGGATTCTGCGCCCAGGGCCCCATCGTCAAAATCATGCCCGACAACGTCTTCTACGTCCAGGTCACCCCCGAGGACGCCAAGGAGATTGTCCAGAAGCACGTGGTGGGCAAGGAACTGGTGGAACGCCTCCTCTACGTGGAGCCCATGCTCAAGGAACGCATCCACGACTACGCCAAGATGTCCTTCTACGCCAAGCAGCAGCGCATCTCCCTGCGCAACTGCGGCCTCATCGACCCCGAGGACATCACCGAATACATCGCCAACCAGGGATACCAGGCCCTGGCCAAGTGCCTCTGCGACATGACCCGGGAACAGGTGATCCAGGAAGTCCTCAACTCCGGCATCTGCGGACGCGGCGGCGCCGGCTTCCCCACCGGACTGAAGTGGAAGATCGCCGCCGGGACCCAGGCCGATGAAAAGTACATCGTCTGCAACGCCGACGAGGGCGACCCCGGTGCCTTCATGGACCGCTCCATCATGGAAGGCGACCCCAACTCCATCGTGGAAGCCATGGCCATCGGCGGATACGCCATCGGCGCCAAGAACGGACTGGTCTATATCCGCGCCGAATACCCCCTGGCCGTCCACCGCCTCCAGACCGCCATCGACGAGGCCCGCAACCTGGGCCTCCTGGGCAAGAACATCCTGGGCACCGGCTTCGATTTCGACATTGAAATCAAGCTGGGCGCCGGCGCCTTCGTCTGCGGCGAGGAAACCGCCCTCATCCACTCCATGGAGGGAATGCGCGGCGAACCCACCACCAAGCCCCCCTTCCCCGCCAACATCGGCGGCGGATACTGGGGATGCTCCACCAACGTGAACAACGTGGAGACCTACGCCTCCATCCCCGTCATCCTCCTGAAGGGCGCCGCCTGGTACGCCGGCATCGGCAACTGGAAAATCGAAACCGATGAAAACGGCAACTGGAAGAAGACCCTCTCCGGAAACTCCGGCACCAAGGTCTTCGCCCTGGCCGGGCAGATCAACAACGTGGGCCTGGTGGAGGTCCCCATGGGAACCACCCTCCGTGAAATCATCTACGACGTGGGCGGCGGCATCTCCGGCGGACGGGAGTTCAAGGCCGTCCAGACCGGCGGCCCCTCCGGCGGGTGCATCACCAAGGAAAACCTGGACACCCCCATCGACTACGGCAACCTGGCCAAAATCGGCTCCATGATGGGCTCCGGAGGCATGATCGTCCTCTCCGACAGGGACTGCATGCCCGCCATGGCAAAGTTCTATCTGGGATTCACCAAGGATGAATCCTGCGGAAAATGCACCCCCTGCCGCATCGGAACCCGGCGCATGCTGGAAATGCTGGACAAAATCTGCGACGGCAACGGCACCGAGGAAACCCTGGTGGAGCTGGAAAAACTGGCCAACACCATCCGCGACACCGCACTCTGCGGACTGGGACAGACCGCCCCCAACCCCATCCTCAGCACCCTGCGCTACTTCCGGGACGAATACCTGGCCCACGTGCGGGACAAGAAATGCCCCGCCGGCACCTGCCAGAAGCTCTACGCCCTGAAGATCACCGACGGATGCATCGGATGCACCAAGTGCAAGAGAAACTGCCCTGTGGGCGCCATCCAGGGCGAACTCAAACAGAAGCACTCCATCGACCCCGCCAAGTGCATCAAGTGCGGCGCCTGCATCGACGGATGCCCCAAGAAAGCCATCGTCAAGGAGTAGTAGGGAATCATCGCCATGAGTGACGTCACTGTTACCATCAACGGAACCAAAGTCACCGTTCCGTCCGGCTCCACCATCCTGGAGGCGGCCCAGAAACTGAACATCAACATCCCCACCCTCTGCTACTGCAAGGACGTGGGGTGCGGGGTCTCCAACAAGCCCGCCTCCTGCCGCATCTGCCTGGTGGAGGCCACGGGAATCCGCCCCAGGCCCATCCTGGTGCCCGCCTGCGCCACCCCCATCACCAACGACCGCGTGGAGGTGTGGACCCACTCCCAGCGGGCCCTCAACGCCCGCCGCACGGTCCTGGAGCTCCTCCTCTCCGACCACCCCAAGACCTGCCTCACCTGCGCCAAGAACCAGGATTGCGAACTCCAGCAACTGGCCGCCGAATTCGGCATCCGGGACATTGAGTTCCAGGGACAGCTCAACCGCTTCCCCGTGGACGACTCCAGCGAGGCCATCATGCGGGACCTCTCCAAGTGCGTCATGTGCCGCCGCTGCGAGACGGTCTGCAACAAGGTCCAGACGGTGGGCACCCTCACCGGCTACGGCCGCGGCTTCTCCGCCAAGGTGGGCACCGCCTCCATGATTCCCCTGGCCGACACCTCCTGCACCTTCTGCGGGCAGTGCGTGAATGTCTGCCCCGTGGGCGCCATCACCGGCATCAGCTACGTGAAGAAGGTGTGGAACGCCATCAACGACCCCTCCAAGACCGTGGTGGTCCAGACGGCCCCCGCCGTCCGCGTGGCCGTGGGACAGGAGTTCGGCTTCGAGCCTGGCGTGCCTGTCACCGGGAAACTGGTGGCCGGCCTCCGGGCCCTGGGCTTCGACAAGGTCTTCGACACCAACTTCAGCGCCGACCTCACCATCATGGAAGAGGCCAATGAACTGGTGGAACGGGTGAAGAGCGGCAAGAACCTGCCCATCCTCACCAGCTGCTGCCCCGGATGGATCAACTTCATCGAGCACAACTTCCCCGATCTGCTGAACATCCCCTCCTCCTGCAAGTCCCCCCAGCAGATGTTCGGCGCCATCGCCAAGAGCTACTACGCCGA